>JBAZNZ010000014.1 GCA_041648975.1 Candidatus Omnitrophota bacterium
CGATTAACGGCGCGGGCGGGACGTGGACGCTTCCGGCGAATACCGCTGTTGCCGAGGCGCTTACGGTCTCCGCGGGCACTTTCGACTCGGACACCAATGACTACACGGTTACCGTAACGGGGCTCGCGACGGTTTCCGGCGGGACGTATCTGGCAAGCTCATCCGCGGCGCAGACGTTTAACGGCGGATTGACCATATCGGGTGGAACTTTTACAGGCTCTGGCGGCGTTGTGGACATAAACGGTGATCTCATAATATCGGGCGGAGCATGCTCCGCCCCTACGGGGACGTTGACCATCTCCGGTAATTGGCTGCAGACAGGGGGGACGTTCGCGCACAATTCAGGCACGGTCAATTTTGACGGAACAGGCGCCCAGACCCTGGAATTCATCGACGGCTTCTATAACCTTACCCATTCAGGGGCAGGTACGCTCAATGTAGCTCTCTGGTATAGCGCTGACTGGACATACAGGAAGACGATTATAATCAGCAAATCAGTAGTATCGGGCGGGAGCGACCTTACCGATTTTCCGCTTCTTATAAAATTCTCGGCCGACGCCGACATCGCGGCGCACGCGAAGTCGGACGGCTCGGATATCAGGATAGCCTCGGGCGATGGCAATACGCTTCTTTCGCGCGAAATAGAGAAATACGACAACGCGACAGGCGAGCTCTGGGTCTGGGTGAAAGTTCCGACGCTCTCCGCGTCGGTTAACACCGTCCTATACCTGTATTACGGCAATGCCGCGGCCGCCGCTCCCGTGGACGACGCGCAGGTGTGGGACGCTAATTACGTGGGCGTGTGGCACTTGAATGACGATGCGGCCAACACCAACGTCAACGAATCCACCTCAAACGGCAACGACGGCACAGCCCAGCAGAATACAGAAGACCTTACCACTACCGGCCAGGACGACGGCGCGCTGACGTTTAATGGGACGAGTGATTATATATCGCTTGGTAACGAAATCATACCCAATGGTTCAACAACATGGTCGTTTGCGGCATGGGTGAATCTTGATACATTGGCGAATGCTGACAGTTGGGATGGGAGGAATGTCTACTATGAGGCGACTTCTGGGGGAATTAATTGGACCAAGTATAGTGTAAATATAGACAGCGGTGGGCATCTTTGGAGCGGTTATCGTGATACTGAGACAGGTGCTTTTATCAATTTTGGCGATTCAACTAATACGATTACTTCTGGTACATGGTATTACTTATCAGTAACAGTGGATACAGTCAACGATATTGCTTGCTATTATGTTAATGGCGCTTTGAGCGATAGTCCGACATTCGCTGGAGACGCAATTATTACATCGGGTACACGAACGCGATTAGGATGGGCGCAGGATGCTCCTTATACAGGTAAACTGGATGGCACTCTCGACGAAGTCCGCGTCTCCGATACCACTCGCTCTACCGACTGGATTGCCACGGAATACAATAACCAGTCTGCTCCCGCGACATACCAGAACGCGCTTGCCGAGATGACCACTTCCTCGACTGCGCTTCCAATAGCCGGCACATTCACCAATTCCGGCGGTGAGTTCAACGCCAACGGCCGCAACATGACGGTTACCGGCAATTTCGCAAATTCCGCGACATTTACGCCGGGAACGAATACGGTTACCTTTAACGGCGTAACTCCTAATACCCAGACCCTCGATATCGGCGCAAGCTCCTTGTATGGTATGGCCCATTCAGGCACAGGGACATTGCAGTTAACCGGCAATGATCTTACAGTTACCAATTCTATCGACCTCTCCGCCGGCACATTTGACTTAAACGGCATGAACCTCACCACAAACGGCGCTACATTCACCGTAGCCAACGCCACCTTAAAACTCCAGGGCGATGAGACCATCGGCACCGTCGCCCCGACACTCGGAAGCGGCTCTACCGTGGAATACACCGCCACATCCGGCTCACGCGCCATAAAGGATTGGGATTACACTAACGCGACCATATCTTTTACAGGCGCGGGGACGTTCGTATTCGGCGAGGACCACACGTTCACGGCGATATCGGATACGGCGGCAGGCTCGACGCTGACGTTCACCGCCGGGATGGAGCAGACCGTTACTGATGACATTACAATCACCGGTTCCTCGTCAAATCCGATCATAATTAACGATAACGGCGCGGGCGCTACACCGAAGCTCTCTGTCCAGGCAGGCGCGACACAGGCCATCACAAATGTCAGCGTTACAAATAACGACGCGTCAGGCGGGGTAACGCTTGTGGCGCGTGGGAGCGGTTCATCATTACATGGAGTTACCACTAACTGGGTCCTCGGCCCGGTGGGCACGACATTTACCTGGACGGGCGCTGTCTCGACGAACTGGAACGCGGCAGGCAACTGGGACGTCGGACTTGTGCCGTCCGACGCGGATAACGTTATCATCCCATCGGGCACACCGAACGACCCTCATCTGGCGGCCGCTACGACTATAGAGACGCTTCAGCTAAATTCCGGCGCCTCGATGTTCACGGACGGGTTCGCTTTCGGCGTCCTGCAGGGGGCCGTTGTGGACGGCGCTCTCGACGCGGGCTCGTCCGCGGTGACGGTCGGCGGCAACCTTACCACAGCCTCCGCCGGCAGAATATTAGGGACAGACACCTATTTTTCAGTAAGCGGTTATGCGGGTACACGGGCTAATCCTATTAGCACAACTATAACCGGCACGCTCACGATACACGCCGGAGGCATGAACGATTACTCGTCGATAGTCCTGTCCGGGACGGGCAAAGTGAATTTCCGGGAGACGATGCCGGGATTTGTATTCATGAACGGCCTCCAGCCGTCCGTGGGGCAGGGGAATTTCCGGGCGCTTTTGGATTCGGCCGATAAGGATCTGAATCAACCTATGCAGAATATTGGTAGGGGAGGTTTAAACCTCCCCTACCTTGAGGGGTTGGGTTACATTGGCGGCGGACTGCCGGGTTACGGTATGGCCGCGCCGATGATGGTTGCGACGCCGGCTGGTCCGGTGATGGCGCCCGCGCCTATGATTGCGCCGATGCCGGTTGTCGCGCCGGTTGTGTTACCCGCGCCTGCGGTTACGGAAAAAATAGAAGGTTCTCGACTCGGCCCGCAGTATGACAGCGGCCTCGCTCGAACAGTAAGAGGGGCTTACGGCGCTCACATGTTGCCGCCGGTGCCGTCATTCATTGGCGCGGCCGGCCAGGCGGGATTACCTCATCCGGTGCCGTCATTTGAGCAGGTTACCGCGCAAACCATATTACCACCTCCGAGGAGTGAATACTTGGACCGGTCACACCTCGGAGGTGATTTCGCGGCTGCGCCGGCGCCGTCGTTTGCCGGGGCCAGGCCGTCGGTGGAGTTTAAGAGCGCGTTGACCAAGGAGAACTTCGAGAACGCTATCGCGCTCGTCGTCCTGCCGGAACTGCGGCCCAGGCCGTCGTTCGAGGGCGCCACTGCGCGGATCGTGTTGCCCGCGCCGCTGCCTATTGAAAAAATGGGACAGTCCCCACCTCCGTCATATCAAGGTCCGGGGACAGTCCCTATTTTTTCGCCTCGTCCGTCGTTTGAAGGCGCCGGAGGCGCGTCGGCGGTGCCGGACAGGTTCAGCCTCGACGCGTTTAAAGGCGTATTTTATATAACGGAGTTGCCGGAGAGGCCGTCGTTCGAGGGCGCCACTGCGCGGACCGTGTTGCCCGCGCCTGTGGCCGCGCCGGTCGCGGCGAGAGCGAAGGAGGAAGCGGGTCGATACCTCGACAAAAGCTCGGTATCGACCCTGAGCTCGTCGAAGGGTCGGGAAGGTTCTCGACTCGGCCCGAAGTATGACACTGGCCTCGCTCGAACAGGAATAGGTGAGTATGACGCTGGCCTCGCTCGAACAGTAAGTGAAGGTCCGGGGACAGTCCCTATTTTTTCCGCGGTCCCTATAGGCGAGGCGCGGATGCCTTCGGCGCCGTCGTTCGAGGGAGTTACAAGCGCGGCGTCCCTGCCAAAGGCTTCGGTTTTCGAAGGAATCGCGGGCGCGGCGTCCCTGCCGAAAGCTCCGACTTTCGAGGAGATACGCGTTTCGGCGTCGCTGACCGGCAAGGGCGGCGTAGGGCGATTCAGGGAAGCATCCGCCGCTGTCTCGCTCGAGTTCCCGGGAGGCGGGAAGATAATTCCTACATACAATATAGGCGTGCCGCTTGGAGCGGAGAAGCCGCTGTTAGAGCCTAAGGTGAAGAGGGAGAAGGAGTGAGGCGCTATTAAATTATATTGCATTAAGTTAACAAATATGATAATATAACGTTATGGCCTCGGCTTGAGGCCTCGGCACTTAGCAAACTGAAAGGCTTAACTAACTTGAAATTCGAAGAATTTATTAAAATCACTAAAAATTTACCTGTAATCGATACGGAAATACTTCTTGCCGGTATCGAGGAAACGAGCCCTCTACGAGTTCAAATCAGCCGTTGGAGGAAGGCAGGCAAACTTATTCAGGCTAAACGGGGGGTTTATTTATTGGCCGAACATTACCGTAAAGTAACTGTCTATGAACCTTACCTCGCGTCGGTTATTAAAAAACCTTCATATATCAGTTTAGAAAAAGCGCTCGAGTATCATAGTTTAATTCCCGAATCGGTTACGGTATTTACTTCGCTTACTACCGCGCGTTCCGGCAGATTTACCTCATCGGCGGGGACTTTTGAATACAGGCATATCAGAGAATCCCTGTTTTGGGGATACAATTCCGTTACCGTGGGCGGACAGACAGGTTTTATCGCTTCTCCGGAAAAGGCCTTACTTGATTTTTTTTATTTTAGGAGAACGGGTGTTACCATGGAATATATCGAGGAATTAAGGCTCCAGAACGTCAAAAATATCGGGCTCGACAAGCTATTTAAATACGCGGAACGGTTTAAAAAGCCGGGAATTTTGCGTTTCGCTGAATTGCTCAAAAAATATATCGATTCATACGACAAAGAGGAGAATGCGCTGTGAAAGATTATGCCCTGGAGCTGGCGTCCCGGCAAAACGGTTTTAACGCCAAGTTAAATGTCATGAGAGAATACATCCAGGCGTACGCCATGAGTATTTTATATGATGAAGGATTCTTCCGAACGACGGCGTTTTTAGGCGGCACCGCTTTACGGTTCCTCTATAATCTTCCGCGCTTCTCGGAAGACCTGGATTTTTCCATCGCGAATAAGAGCGAGGGTTATTCTTTCGTGAAAATCGTCGAGAGGCTTAAAAAAGAATTTTCACTGGCAGGATATGATATCTCCGTGACATACAACGATAAAAATACGGTCCAAAACACTTTTTTGAAGTTCAGGGCCTTATTATATGAGGCGGGGATTTCGCCGCTGAACGATCAGAAATTTTCAATCAAGATTGAAATCGATACCAACCCTCCGGAAGGCGCCGTCCTTAAAACCGGTATCGTGAACAAATATTTTCCAATCTCTTTTTTATCTTATGACATTCCGTCCCTCTTCGCCGGTAAACTGCACGCTATCTTCTCCAGAAAATATACCAAGGGCCGGGATTATTTTGATTTAGGCTGGTATCTTTCCAGGTGGAAAGATTTATCGCCTAATATTACATTACTGCGGAACGCACTGAAACAGACCGGTTGGATCGGCGATATGCCGACCGAAGGAAATTGGCGCGAGTTTTTATATGAAAGCGTTAAAAAAACCGACTGGAAGGGTGTGAGGCAAGATGTTAAAAGTTTTCTCGAAAATCAAGCTGATATGGACGTATTTTCTCAAGAAAATCTCCTTATGTTAATAAAAGATTAGCCGGAATTACAGCGGCCTCGCTCGAACAGTAATAGGGAAAATGACATTTTGTATTGCGATTATAGCAGATGTAGGCATTTCATGAAATCATTTGACAAAATGCCCGTTTGTGATAGACTTTATAATAAAAAGAAAACTAATTTAGTTATAACTAAATAAAACAACTTATTTATGGCGCCCTATAACTCTTTACAATTACGGGAGATATTCCATATAGAATTCCTAAGATCGCTGGCGAGGGCGATGAAGGGAGAAAATTACGCCCTCAAGGGCGGCGCGAATTTACGTTTTTTCTTCAAAAGTTTCCGCTATTCCGAAGATATGGACCTGGACGCCTCCGGCGTAGGCGTCGCCGCTCTCAAGGATATTGTAATGAAGATACTTGACGACGGCGCCTTCAGGGATAACCTGAAGCCTTTCGGCATAGAAAGGGTAGTGCCGTCGAATATAGTCAAAGCGAAACAAACGGGGACGACACAGCGTTTCAAGATTCATCTTATTACATCTTCGGCGGAAGACCTCTTTACCAAGATCGAATTTTCCCGCAGGGGATTTTCCGGTGATATCAAAGTCGAAACGATAGACGGCGCTATTTTACGGACATATAAAATCGCGCCTTTATTAGCGCCGCATTACGGAGCGGAATCCGCTGTCGAGCAAAAGCTCCGCGCCCTCTCCGGAAGGACGACCGTCCAGGCAAGGGATATATTTGATCTGTATATACTGGATTCTCAAGCCGGCGCGCCCGTCAGGCGGCCTGACGGCATGGACGGGAAGACGCTCGATAAGGCGGCCGAACGCGTATTCGAAGTCGGCTTTGACCAATTTAAAGATACCGTGGTGGCATATCTGGACGGAGAGGATCAGGCCGCGTATAACAACGCCGCTGTATGGGACGATATAAGGTTGAAGACATCGCAGTTTATAGAAAAGGCGCGTAAATATCATGCGTAGGCTGTCGATACTTTCGGCATTCAAGAAAGTGGGAAACCGTGTTTTTACCACGCGTGAAGCCGCTTTGATATCCGGCAAATCATTATCCGGCGCCACCCAATCCCTCAATAA
Source organism: Candidatus Omnitrophota bacterium (assembly GCA_041648975.1). Lineage (NCBI taxonomy): Bacteria > Pseudomonadati > Candidatus Omnitrophota > Candidatus Omnitrophota bacterium. The sequence goes on from JBAZNZ010000014.1 coordinate 6,835, forward strand.
TCTGGCCTCCGAAGGCATTATAATCAAGATTCGCAGGGGCATATGGGCTCCGGAGTCGGAAACGATAAGCGTTTATGACGTCGTGCCGCATCTATTTCCGAAACATCGCGCTTACGTGTCGTTTATAAGCGCTCTGCATCTTCACGGAATAATAGAGCAGATCCCTCATGTAATAACACTTGCCTCAACGGCCCACGCCGCGGCCATTCGCACGAATCTCGGCGTCTTCCAGGTCCATCATATATCGCCTTTGTTCTTCGCCGGGTTCGGATGGTACAGAGGAAGCGGCTCCTTTCTTATCGCCGAACCGGAAAAGGCGCTGGTGGACAGCCTGTACCTCTCCGCGTATAAGAGGAAACGTTTTGGATATTTCCCCGAGCTTTACTTTCCGGAAACGTTTAGTTTCAAAAAGGCAAAGGCCTGGGCCGATAAGATACCGAGCCAAAAAGCGCGGACGCATGCCGTTAAACGGCTTGAAGAATTGTTTCCGAAGGTGAGAAAGGAAAATAGAAAATAAAATATGAAACCGCCGCTTTCGGGATATCCGTATATAATGAAACCGCTCTTTTATCATATCCAGAACGCCGTATTGACCCTATTGGTAAGCCTCGCGCTTTGGCTTATCGTTATCGCAGTTTCCAATCACATAGGGTTTATGTCGCGGATCAACTGGAAGATATACGATATCCTGACGCGGATAGAATACAATATCGCCCGTCGTCCAGCGGCGGATGGCGTCGTCCTTATAACTATCGACAATGATACGCTCGCGGCTGTCCACGAACGGTGGCCGTTCTCGCGCTCAAAATTCGCGGCTGTCGTGAATAACCTGCGCGGCGCCGGCGTTCGCGCGATAGGGTTCGATTTTATTTTTTACGGCCGTTCCACGCCGGAAGAAGACGCCTCGCTCGATACCGCGATAAAGGAAGCAGGCAATGTCGTGCTCGCGGCGGCTATCGACGAAGAAGGCAAGCTGCGCGCGTCCGCGCCTTTCGGCGCTTCGGCCTCCGCAACCGGCCTGGTAACGAAGCTTCAGGAGTCCGACGGGATCACGAGAAGGGAATTTACATATCTTACGCGGGACGACGGCAATGCCGGCGTCGTCCTGTCGTGGAGTCTTGGCCTCCTCGGGACAGCCAGGAAAGACCTGTTATGCGGCCTGCGCGCGGGCAACGGCGTGGTAGAGTGCCGCGAGGCAGGAGGCGGCATATGGAAGATACCTGTCGATGATTATTCGAAAGCGTATTTGATCCGTTTCCACGGCCGTACATCGGATTATAAAAGGGTTTCTTTTTACAACATCCTGAAAGGGGACTTCGACCGCGCCGCAATGAAAGACAAGGTGGCGATCATAGGATTGACGTCTTCGATATTCGGGGACTTCCACAACACGCCGATCGGCTGGATGCCGGGGGTTGTGTTGAACGCGAACGCGTTTTCGACCCTGTATAAGCGCGACTTTTTGACCATGATGCCGAAAGCGTTAAGTATGTCGCTTGCCCTCGCGGCGCTATTTGCCGCGTCCATACTTATCTCTCTTTTCGGGTTTAAAAAAACATCTATTTTTATTATCCCGGCGGCGGTTCTCTTCTTTATGGTAAGCTATTTTATCCTGACAAAAGGATATGTATGGAATTACATCCGTTTTCCGGTAGCCCTGGCGCTGATACCCGTATTGAGCAAGAAAATTGTGGACTTAATACTTCATATATGGTTTACTATTATATTAAGAAAGGGGATATGGATATGGAAATTAAGGAATTAAGCAAAAGGCGCGGGCTTCTTTTTTTCTTTGCTCTCATTTTTTTTGTTATATGTCCTATGTCTTGTTCCTTTCAGCACGGTGATGATATCAAGCTTGTCGATATGAAAACCGCCATGGGCGTTGACGATAAATACATGCCCGTGAACCCCATGAACGTATTTCCCGACGGCACAACCCGTATATTTTGCTGGTTTTCATGGAAGGATGCCAGGAAGGATGTAAAGATCCTGGCCAGGTGGCGTTATGTAACGGATGATATATCCATACTGGACTACACTTTCGCTATCCCGCGCAAAGAAGGATCCGGCAGCGTTTCTCTGGCGATGCCTGAGGGCAAGACCCTCCCGCCCGGTTTATACAGGGTTACATTGAACGCCGGTCACAGAGAACTGAAATCTCTCGAGTTCAATATTTCCGGAAAATAACGGTTTGGGCTGATAATCAGATAGGAGGCAGAATGTCGAATATGGGTAAGATTGTCGCGGTCTTTTTTACTGTGATTATCGCAAGCTTTCTTTTGGTAAACCCGGCATTTTCTCTAGACGAAGCATCTCTCGCAAAGCCCCAGACAGCAGTCCAATCCATGGTCAAACAGGCCGCCAAGGAGACCCCTTCAAGCGGCACCGATAAGGTGGAAGCTATGGAACAGCCGCCTGCCGAAGGATTGAGTTTCAACCTTGAAGGCCCCATCGTGAAGGCCCCCGCCGCCAAAACGCCTGAATTGAAGAAGATAGATATTAACAAGATAGGCGCCAGCGCTTACTACGAGACATACGAAGGCTTGCGGCTTTTGAAATATTTCACGGTCGCGCAGAGGGTGGAGATATACCAGGAGCCCAGGCCGGTGGACGCCTATATCATGGACGCGAAGAAGATAAGGTGGCTGCACTGGAACATGCCGTGGAATGAGAAGGTGCGCTATAGAGAACAGATCCAGCCTATCTTCACCAGGGCATACGGCACCGAGATCACTATGAGCGACCCGAAGGACAAAGAAGGGCAGTGGCGGTATACCCATGATTACCGTCAAATATATCATAACCAGTTCCCCGTATACCAGATGAATCCGCAAGCGAACCGCAGAGACATCATTTACACGTGGAATACCAACTACAAGGCTGAAGAATGGGACCAGAACGAGATCCTTATGATGCATTCGAAGCACATAGACGGGATAGAGTGGGATTACACATCCAACTTAGGGTATCGTTATTCGACTATGGACGCTAAAAATACCGAAAATACCCACTCTTATTACGAGAACAGGCATACGCTTTTCTGCAGCCTTTCCCTTGTGCCGAACCAGAGGTTCGAGACGTTTTCACAGCTTGAATACTTCAAGTCCAGGCGTCCCAAATCCACATTTCCCTACAGCCCCGACCATTGGTTTATGGCGCAGGAATTGCGGATGCGGTCCAAGGACTTAAGGACGAGTTTTATCCCGAGGATAAGCTATTCCCAGGACCGTTATTATCCTACAAGGAACAAGTTCCATAAGACGGAGATGCAGCTAAGGTGGGGCCATGACTGGAACGAAAAGTTGAACGGCAGTTTTACCTACAGGTATGTCCTGGCTATGAGGAATGAGGTTGACAATAAGGCGCCGACATATCTGGTGGAAAACGCTGTTAACGATATGGCCGCATGGACGGGATTTGAGTCGCGAGGACAGTACAATGTCTACGACCGCCTGTGGATCCAGGGCGGGCTCGATTATTCCGTCGGAACGAATATGTCCGATTTCGATAACCTGGGCCTTCTGGCGGGATTGGAATATTACGCGCCCGGCATGATACGAGTCGACGTTGGCTGGAGAGGGAACCAGTACTATAATATAGATGATTACATGTCGTCCGTATATTTTAAAGTCTATTTCTTCATGTAGCCGGAAAGAAGGATAGGCATGTATCCCAAAAAGCTATTAGCGGCATTGGCGGTATTGGCAGTGCCGCTTTCTTTTTTTATAGCGGGTTGTTCCGGCGATAAGGCCGGGACGGCCGCGAACAAACCCGTCGAAATAAAAGTGGCGTTCTGGGGCGCGCCCGATGAATTGAATATAATAAATGGCATCATAAGCAAATGGCAGGCCGCTCATCCGGAGATCGCCGTGAAACTTGAACATACCCCGTATCGCGGCTACGTGGACAAGCTCCTCACCCGTATAGCAGGCAGGGCCGCGCCCGATGTTATATGCACCGAAGTAGACCTCTTTGTCACGTTCCAGTCCAAGAACGTCCTTCTCGACCTCAACCCGTATATCAAAGACGATCCGGAAATTAACATAAAAGATTTTTATCCCGAGATAATCAACAGGTTCACGGTTGACGGCAAACTGTACGCCCTTCCCAGGGATACGGCGCCGTTCGCCTGTGTCTATTACAATAAGAAGCTCTTCGATGAAGCCGGCGTGCCGTACCCGACCGACGGCTGGACTGTGGACGATATGCTGGAGAAGGCGAAGAAGCTGACTAAATTCGACAGCGAGGGCAGGCATATCCAGTACGGTTTTTACGCGTGGGCATGGCAGAATTTCATCTACGCGTTCGGCGGAAGTATCGTCGACGATGTGAAGAAGCCGACGAGGTGCACGCTTGATTCGAAGGAATCTGTGGAAGGGCTGCAGTTCTACGCCGACCTCATCAATAAACATAAGGTCCACCCGTCGTTTATAGCGATGACTAACCTGGCGATGGGCGTCCAGGGCATGTTCATGACGAGGAGGCTTGCCATGTTCTCCTCGGGCATATGGGAGACGCCCGGTCTTAGAAAGATAACGGATTTCGAATGGGATGTCGTCATGTTCCCCAAAGGGCCCAAAGGCGTCAGGGGGTTCGGCACAGGCGGCTCGGGCTACTGCATATTGAAGGACACCAAATACCCTCAAGAGGCCTATAAGGTCTTAAAGGCGCTTACCTCAAAGGACGCCCAGATGATGCTCGCCGATACAGGGTTGGCCCAGCCGGCGAGAAAGGAAATAGCCGAAGGGCCGCATTGGGTAGGCGATAACAACCCCCCGAAAAACAAGAAGATGCTGAACGACGCTATGAAATATGTGGTCTACGACCCGTTCCATCCGGCCTGGAGAGAGGCGAGGGAGATGTATATCAACTCGGAGCTGGACCTGCTATTTAACGGGAAGAAGACGGCCCGGGAAGCGGTTACCGCATTCATAGGCAAGGTTAATGCTCTGCTGGAGAAGAAATAAACTAAAAAGCGGAAAGTCGTCATGAGAATACTTGTAATAGAAGATGAAAAGAAGATAGCAGATTTCATAAAACGCGGGCTTAAAGAGGAGGGCTATGCCATAGATACGGCCCATGACGGCGAGAAAGGCCTTTTTCTTGCCAAGACGAACGACTACGACTTGATACTGCTCGATCTCATGCTCCCGAAGATAGACGGTATAACCTTATGCAAGCGGTTGAAAGAAGAGAAAGTACCCGCCCCTGTAATAATGCTGACGGCAAAAGACACGGTAAGGGACAAGGTAAGCGGCCTCGACGCCGGCGCCGACGACTACCTCACCAAGCCGTTCGCGTTCGAAGAACTCCTCGCCAGGGTCCGCGCTATCCTCAGGAAAAAGCAGTCTCAGGCCGTGACGAAGCTTAAGGCCGAAGACCTTGAGCTGGACCTCTTTACGCATAAAGTGACGCGCTCCGGAAAAGAGATCGAGCTTACGGCGAAAGAGTATTCGCTGCTCGAATACCTCATGCGGAATGCGGGCTCTGTAGTGACAAGGACGATGATATCCGAGCATGTATGGGATATCGATTTCGATACATTCACAAATGTCATAGACGTGTATATAAATTATCTGCGTAATAAGATAGATTCCGGGAGCGGGAAGAAACTGATACAGACGATCCGCGGCAGGGGATATATGCTGAAAGATAGTGATAAGTAGTAAGTTATAAGTTGTAGGCAGGAAGTTTATAAATAATTATTCTTTAACTTAAAACTTAAAACTTACTACTTACAACTAACACGAGCCTGACTATTTTATGTTCTACAAGTCCATCCGTTTCAAGATGACGATAGTCTACATGGTGATACTGGCGGTTACAATATCGTCATTCAGCGCCGTGCTCTATCATTATGTCCGGCGCAGCCTGAACGAGAGTATGGACACCCTGCTCCAGTCGAAGGCGGAAGGCATAATATACGCTATCAGCACCTACTGGGCCGCGGAAAGGCTCGGGACGAAACGGTACGGCGCGAAGCCGGAAGCGGATACGAAAGACGGGGCGGTGGATTTCGCGACGATGGCCCAGCGCTGGGTCCAGGCGAGGTCCATGGACCCCAAGCTCCTCGACATCATCGTTAAGATATTCAACGCAGACGGCGCCCTGATAGTCTCGTCTAAAAATACTCAGGGCATTACTAATGTCTCGGAAGAGACGCTTGCGGCGGTCCTGCAGGGCAGGAGCTGTTTCGACCACCTTACCTCTTCATTCCCTACAAAAAAATTCCTGGTATTCAGGGTATTTATAGCTCCCGCTGTCGAGAATAATAAGGTCGAATATATCGTCCAGGTGGCGAGCCCGATGACTTCAATACAGACGGCGCTTAACAGTATAAAGGTCATCATCTTCCTCCTGATCCCGGTCACGATCCTGGCCACGGGACTGATGGGCGTATTCCTGGCGGGGCTGGCGCTCCATCCGGTCGATAACATGATAAACACCATCCATGATATAACCGCCGAGAACATGAAACTGAAGATAAAGGTGCCGGAGACCAAAGACGAGATACAGAAGCTGGCCGAAACATTTAACGATATGCTCGGCCGTCTCGATAGCGCGTTCACGACACAGAAACATCTCTTCGAGGACCTGTCTCATGAGCTGAAGACGCCGCTTACCATATTAAAAGGCGAATTCGAGGTAGTGTTGAAGAAGATGCGTTCCAGTGAGGAGTATGAAACGATACTCCGGTCGAGTCTCGAAGAAGTCGACAAGATAACCAGGCTTGTGGAAAACCTTCTGATGCTGGCAAGCTTTGAATCCAAGAAGATATTGCCGGAAAGAAAGAGCCTGGACCTGAACCTGCTGGTCCAGGGCGTCGCTAACAGCGTAAAGACCCTCGCGGAAGAGAAGAAGATAGGATTGAATGTCGAGCAGCATGACCGTATTACGTTGAACGCCGATGAAAAACAGATCAAGCGGCTCGTATTGAATCTATTGGATAATGCCGTCAAATATACCGAGCCCGGAGGAAAGGTCGCCGTGGATATCAGGCGGGACGGCCAGAATGCTAAAATGACGGTAAAGGATACTGGCATCGGCATACCCAAGGACGAGATCGGCCGCATCTTTGACCGGTTCTACCGTATTGACGACGCCAAAGGCGGCCATGGGTTCGGGCTGGGGCTTAGCATAGTCAAATCCATAGTCGATTCTCATAAAGGCTCTATTACGGTCGACAGCCGGCCCGGCGCGGGGACCACCTTTATTGTCACTTTCCCGGCACCCATTCATTAAAATCTTTTAATCTCATACTAATCGAACCTTAATCTGGCCTGATGTATAATTTGTAGTGTAGGATGAAGCGGAGTGCTTCATCTTTTGACACGTGTTAAGATACTTCGGCAGCTACAATCCTCCCGTTGGTCGGATTGTTTAACGCTGCCTCAGTATCGAATTTGCACGCAAATTCGAAAGGAGGAGTAGTTATGGTAAAGAAACTACTAAACGCGGCTATGGTGTTGGCTATGGCAGTCCTTCTGCTTGCGCCGGCGGCTATGGCGGCGGAGAAGGACAGCTCCAACGAGCTGATGATCGCCGATTTTGATACCGGCGAGAAGCCCAATAGTATAGGCGGTGATTTCGGAGCATGGAACAAAGATCCCACCGATTTTACGCAGGGGTGCACGGAATCCTTTGACAGCGTTAACAGGTACGGCGTCAAGGGTTTTTGCATGAAGCTGGACTACAGCGTAGATTCCAAGAACCCGGCTTACAACGGTTTTTGGATGAATCTACAGAACCTGGACGCGACAAAGTACGATAATATCGCCATGAAGGTGAAAGGCGACGCCAAAGTCGGTTATACCACCGTATTTAAGGTAGAGCTTAAGAATGCCGCGAAGCAGATCGGCCGTTATTACGTAACTAATATCACCGATCAGTGGCAGGATATAGTGATACCGCTGAAGGCGTTCAAGGGCATCACCGATTACTCGAACCTCACCGAAATAGTCGTGGTATTCGAGGACAGGGTAGCGTCCAATAAGAAGGGCGTTATTTACATAGACGACATCAGATTGACGAAGAACAAATAATACCGGCACAAATATACCGGCATCAGACAGGAGAGAGGCCGCGATATCGACAACCTGTTTATACACGGCCTCTCTACCTGAATGCCGAATATGAGGAAGATAGGCGATGAAGCTTTTATCTGACACAAGCCGGAGGCTGTTTTCGATATCTTTTTTTTGCGTACTTTTCGCCGGCTTTTTAAATTTATCATTTGCGCAGAATGAGACCTTAGGCGAAAAGACGAAATTCGTCCCACCGGCCATCATATATAATTGCGACAGCGGAAGTCTCATAACCAACATTGGAAGCCTCTCAGGCGGCGATGAGACTCTGCCCGGCACCACATTCACCACCCTGATACCCGACGAAGATTACACAAAAGGCCGTTCCGGCTACTCCCTGAGGCTCGATTTCGACGTATCGAATCTCGGCGATTATTCTTTTTATTGGATAAAGCTCGGCAAAGAACTTACGGACAAGAAAGACGCCACCGCTCCGCTGGATCTACGGGGCTACGACTACCTGTCGTTCTGGATAAAGGGCGCCCAGGAGGGCGGGAACGTCAAAGTTGAGATGCATCAGGATATCGACAACGACGGCGTATTCATGTTCGACAGGGACCTGACGGGTTATGTCTACCTGAATGCCTATATAAAGAACGGCATTATAACGAAAGACTGGCAGAAGGTGCTGGTGCCTTTAAAAGATTTTTTCAGGATCACCGATTGGTCAAAGGCGCTGGAGCTGGTATTTGTCTTCGAGAATAAGGTAGGGAACCAGAAAGGCGCCGTATACATCGACGACATATTGTTCGGCCACAGGCAGGAGGATGTCCTTTCGGCCATAGAGATGAAAGAGATAGCCGCTCCGGTAGAATCCAGCTTTACCGTAAACGGCGCAGGCGCGAAACAATGCCCCGCTTTTAGCAGTATGAATACACTCGAAATAAAGGCCGAAAGCCTGAATGAAAACCCGTTCCTTGAAAGTGTCAGGTTCGAATACAGCATCGATAACGGCAACTATAAGACGATAGGGGCGGATTACGATGTGAGCAAGAAAACATACAAAGTGGACTGGCAGCTGGATAACACCAGGGAGCCGTATAGTTACAAGCTGCGTTCCGTCGCTACGGATATCCGCGGCAACGAAAAAGCGACAGGTGTTTTAATAGAGTGCGGCGTTAAGCCGATGACCGACGACGAATTTCTGAACCTTGTGGAGAGGAAGGCGTTCGAATTCTTCTCCGAGCACCAGGACCCTAAAACAGGGTTATTCGCCGATACGTCCGGTGGAGGCGACGCGAGCATAGCCGCGACAGGGTTCGGCCTCGCGGCCCTGTGTATAGGCGTCGAGAGGAATTGGATAGACAAAGAGACCGCCGGGAACCGCGTCGCGCTTGCCCTTAATACTTTCCTGCCGCAGGCCGGCCGGGAGGAGCCCATGGCGGAAGGAAGATACGGATTCTTTTATCATTTCCTTAATATGCACAACGGTAAGCGCGCCTCCAGGAGCGAGATATCCACGGTCGATACCGCTATATTGGTAGCGGGCGCAATCACGGCCGGAGAGTTTTTCGGCGGGGAGGTTAAGGACAAGGCGAACTTTTTATACAGGAGGGTCGAGTGGGAGCAATTCCTTGATAAAGAAGAAGGGCCGTGGCGCAACCTGTTTTCCATGGGATGGTCTCCCGAGCGCGGTTTTCTTGAATCTTACTGGGATTATTATACGGATGAAGTCCTCCTAATATCGCTTTTGGCCATCGGGTCGCCGTCGCATCCCGTCAATCCGGATACGTTCTACGCCTGGGCCAGGAACAAGGGATCTTACGGCGAAGGCAAACCTTTCATATACAGCTGGCACGGCGCGCTCTTCTCTTACCAGTACGCGAATTGTTTTTTCAATTTTCAACGTCTCGTCGATAAGCAGGGAGTGAACTGGTTCGAGAACTCGACCAACGCGACTCTGGCCAACAGGCAGTTCTGTATAGATAACGCCGAAAAACATAAGGGATTCGGCCCGAACAGCTGGGGCATAACCTCTATGGCAAGGCCGAACGCCTATACGATGCATTTCGGCGTTCCTCCTACGGGAAGCGGAGAGCCTCAGCTCGACGGGACGCTTTCCCCTACAGGGCCGGCGGGGTCGATCGTATTTACGCCCTATCCTTCTATGTCGGCCCTGAAATATATGTACCTTAATTATCCGAAATTATGGGGCCAGTACGGTTTCAGGGATTCATTTAACGCCGACCTTAACTGGTATGCCCCGGCCTATTACGGGATAGGCGAGGCGATGATCCTTATTCCCGTGGAGAACTTCCGCTCCGGGTTTATATGGAAAAATTTCATGAAAAATAAGTTTGTGAAAGAAGCCCTGGACAAGGCGGGGTTCGTAAAAGAAAAATAAGGAAAGATAAATATGAAAAACATATTGCTCCGCGTAGCTGTAACAGCGTTATTTTTAACCATAGGCGCAGGCTCCGGTTTTTCGCAGGAAGCGCCTGCCGCAGGCGCCGCGCCTGAGAGAAAACTTAACCCCACAGCGGATTTTGACGGCGACATAGCCAGGATGCTCAGGACTGACGATGAGGGGCAGGCCATGGCCGCGTTTGAAGGAGCGCTTTCTAAATGCAAGACGTACGACGATTACGAAAAGTTCGCCTTGGATATGAAAAAAGCGGTAGCGGATAAGCCTGACCTGAAGCGCGCAGACATATTCTATTACGCAATAGCGCGGATAAGGATCGACCAGCTCTCTTTCCTTTCGAAACAGAACGATATCGAGTCGGGCAGGCTCTATATGAACGTTAATGAGGCTTACCGCAGCGAAGCTATCGATTATCTGGGCAAGGCAACGGCCGGGACAAAATCAAAGGACTTGTTGCTGGATATCAATTTCCTGAAATTCCTGATTTTGAAAGAGACCTTCCAGCACCAGAAGATAGACGCTTTTCTCGATGAGGTGGCAAAGGAGATAACCTCGTACAGCTCCGACGCTTCAAAGAACAAGGACGTACTGGCCCGCATGGAACAGAAATTCAAAAATAAGGGGCTTTCGGATTACGCCATGAAACTTAAGCTGATATATGTCGCGAAAGTAAGCCCCGAAGCCGCCGAAGAGATCTTCGAGGACATGAAGAACGGGGCCGACCGCGCGTTCTCGCAGGGAAACACGAAAGAAGCGGCCATGCTGTATGATCAGTATATGAAGTCGGGCCGGCAGTACTTTAAGAAAGAGAAATGGGCCGGCGGCGTGATGGAGATAGCGGAGAAGTATTTTTCCGCCACAAGATACAGGGACGCGAGAGGCTATTACGAATTCTATCGCGACAATTACCCTGACTCCAGGGTGATCGACTACTGCGATTACAAGATAGGACTGTGTTATTATAATGAGAAAAATTTCCCGCAGGCAATATCGGCATTCGAGAGTTTTATCAACAGGTATAAAGGCGGCGTATGGTTCGACAGGGCGTTCGAGGCCCTGTGCAGGCTTTATTTCATGTCGTATACGAAAGAGAGCGCCATAACGAGCCTCCAGCGGCTCATTGATAATTATTATCGCAAGAATATAGGCGACTACGCGCGGCTATTGATAGCCATATTGCACTACAACGACCATGAATACGACATCGCCATACCTATATTAAAGAAGATACCGCAGGACTGCGTATATTTCAATGACGCCGATACGCTGTTGACCGACATCAACGATATAAAGAAAGAGAAGAAGCAGCCCTCTTACAGCTACGGCACAAAGGATACCTACAAAGTATGGGAGCAGTATATGCCGACAAGCTCCGAGCTGGCCCCTTACGAGGCTAACGGCCCCGCGGAATTGCTGAAGATATTCAAGAAAGACCAGGATGTAAAGATAATACCGGACGGTGTTAACGAGTCCGGGATCCCCGAATACAAATTAAAAGGCGGCACAAAGATCAAACTGGTGCTGGATCCTCTCGCAGACCTCGACAGGTATATGAATTATCAGCAGGACCAGGAAGACATAAGCAGGCTGCCGAAGAAACTGGATGAGGCGGTCGAGAAGGACCTGATTTCGATCAGCTGGAGCTGCGAAGGCGGGAAATTCTCCGACGAGAACGAGACAAAGATAAAGATATGGGAGGCTCCTTCGGCCCCGGGGTCGTACAAGATCTCGGCGATCGTAGATGACCTCGGCCTGGTGCGCAAGCCGGACAGGGGTTTGAGGAAAGACGCAGCAAAAGAGCTGGTCGTCATAGTTATTGTCGGGTAGGGCATAGGAGAGATCTGGTAATGAGAAGATTGCCGTTGGCATTGTCCATGGCCGTGGTCACAGCATGTTTTATCGCTCAGAGCTCTTGGAGCGCCGGAAATAGGGACGCTGCGCCGCCGCCCAGCCGCGTCGTCATCGCGGATTTTAACAGGGACAACCTGCAGAACAACCTGAACGGCGAATCGGGCACGTGGGTCATGGATACGGAAGACAAGAACCAGTGGGTCAGGGCATCCTTGGACGGCATCGTAAGAACCGGTGACCGCGGCTCTTCCCTGAAGCTTGAATACAGTGTTAACTCTCCCAATGGCGCGACCGACGGGTTCTGGACCAAACTCGGGTCTTTTGACGCAAGCTCGTTCGATCATCTGGAATTCTGGGTCAAGGGCGACGCGAAGAAAGGTTTCACCGGGACATTTAAGGTCGAATTCAAAAAATACGAGAAGAAACCGGGTGACGAATACGAAGAGACGCTCGAAGCCAGCTACATCGTGAAAGGCGTTACCGGCGAATGGCAGAAGTTTTCCGTGCCCCTTAATGTCATGAACGGCATACTGGACTGGCGCGATATCAAGGAATTCGTGATAACTTTCGAGAAGCGGCGTGTCGATAAGCCCGAAGGGACGCTCTACTTCGACGATATTGCCCTGGTAAAGACCGGGAACCCGGGGCCCAAGATAACGGATATAGTCCGCCACAAAAAACAGAAGAGCGACAGGCCGCTAAGTCCCGAGGAATTCGCGAAACTTTTAATATCGAGGCTGGGAGGTTTTCCGAAGGATGTGTATGTAAAGAAAGAGTTCCCGAAGGACGACAGGGCCCTTCTCATCGAGGTGGCCAGGGACACATGGAAATATTTTGATAACATCGTCGATAAGGAATATGGCCTTCCCATAGACAATATAGGGTTTACCGGCGATGCCGCCGTATCCAAATATACCCGTATAGGGGATTACACCAACATCACGAACATCGGCATGTACCTGATGTGCGTAGTGTCCGGCTACGACCTCGGGTTCATCTCAAAAGAAGAGGCCGTGAAAAGGCTCTCGCTGGCCCTTGACTCTGTAGACAGGATGGAGAAGTATAAAGGGTTCCCTTATAATTATTATGACATAACGATATTCCAGAGGACGAGCAACTTCATATCTTTCGTCGACAGCGGCTGGCTTGCCGCGGGTATTATAGTAGCAAAGAACGCTTTTCCCGCCGAACTCTCGAAAAAATGCAGGAAATTGCTGGACGCCATGGACTTCTCGTTCTTCTACGATCCGGTGAGCGGTTATATGTACCACGGCTACTACACCAATATCGAGTATTATTCGGAATACCATTACGGCGCTTTCTACACCGAGCCGCGCGCTATAAGTTACCTGGCTATAGGCAAAGGCGATGTGCCCAAGGAACACTGGTTTATGCTGTCACGAACGTTCCCGGAATCGTGGTCATGGCAGACTCAAGAACCGAAAGAGAGAAAGAAGAAAACGTACCTCGGGTATAATACGATAGGCGGATACTACGTCCATGACGGCTTAAAATATGTGCCGAGCTGGGGAGGGAGCATGTTCGAGGCGCTCATGCCGCCGCTCATCCTGAACGAAAAAGAACTGGCGCCTAAAGGGTTAGGAATGAACGACGCCGTGCACGCGAAGATACAGGTGAAGTACGCGCTGGAGGAGCTCGGGTATCCGGTTTTCGGCATGTCTCCGTCCTGTATTCCTGAAGGCGGATACGCCGAATACGGCGCCAGGCCTCTCGGCATAAAAGGATATAAGCAAGGTGTAGCCGCGCCCCACGCCACATTCCTGGCGCTCGAATTCGAACCTGTGGAGTGCGTAAAAAATATCAGGTACATGCTGGCGAAATATAACGCGTACGGCGAGTACGGTTTTTACGACGCGATAAATGTGAATACGGGTAAAGTCGCCGTTAAGTACCTGTGCCTTGACCAGGCGATGTCTTTTATAGCCCTGAACAATTACCTGAATGACGGCGCTATAAGGAGAAGGTTTCACGCGGATCCGATAGCCAAGAACGCGGAAGAGCTTTTGAAGGCAGAAGACTTTTTTGGACCGGAAACACCGGAGAGCCTCGAGAAATGAGATTGAAAGGTTCGGAAAAAGAAGCGATCGCGGGGTATCTTTTTATATTGCCGAATTTCCTGGGGTTTATCGTATTCACCCTTGTGCCCGTAGCGATGTCCCTTATCCTGAGCTTTGTAAGCTGGGATATGCTGTCGAACCCTAAATTCGTGGGACTTGTCAACTTTACCAGCCTCCTTGGTTTTCACAGGGAGGGCGCAGCTCTGGCGGCGAACGACCCGCTTTTCTGGAAATGCCTGGGCAACACAATATTCCTGATGATAATCATCCCTATCGAAATAATGGCTTCCCTGGCGCTGGCGCTGGTGATGAACAAAAAAATAAGAGGCATAAACGTATTTAAAACGATCTATTTTCTGCCGACCATAACGAACGGCGTCGCCATTTGCCTTCTGTGGGCGTGGATATATAATTATGACTTTGGCCTGTTGAACAGTATGCTGGTGAAGATCTCGAACCTGGTCCAGATACCTTTCAAGGGGGTGCCGTGGCTTACCTCCGAGGCATGGTCGAAACCGTCGCTCATGTTCATGGGGTTGTGGGTGATGATGGGCGGGTATAATATGATACTTTTTCTCGCGGCGCTGAAGGGCGTGCCGAAGGAGCTTTATGAGGCCGCGGAGATAGACGGAGCCGGCAGTTGGGCCAAATTCTGGCGGATAACGTGGCCGATGATAAGTCCGACGACGTTCTTCATAGCGGTAATGGCGGTCATCGGAGGGTTCCAGGGCGGTTTTATGCAGGCCTATATAATGACGGGCGGCGGCCCGAACCGTTCGACGACCACATTGGAGTACCTTATATATAACCACCTTTACAGCTGGCAGCATGTCGGATATGCCGCGAGTATCGCGTGGTTCGTATTCATAGTAGTATTTATCATCACGGTCCTGAACTGGAGATTCGGCGGGAAGCTGGTCCAGTATTCTAATTATTGATACATAAGGGCATATTCATGAACGATGAAGCGTTGCTGGGTAAGATAGCCAGGGCCAGGCGTCGGGAGAGGACGCTGGGAAAGGCTGTCTGCTACATAGTCCTGGCGGCGGGCGGCGTCACGATGATACTGCCGTTCCTGTGGATGCTTTCAACATCGCTGAAATCGTACAACTCTGTCTTCATATTCAACCTCACCGAGATACAATGGATACCGGATCCGCTGTATCTGAAAAATTATATCGACGTATGGAAAGTGGTGCCGTTCGCGAAGTTCTATCTCAACAGCATCTTTGTGAGCTGCGCGGTGACCTTCGGGCAGGTCGCGACTTCAAGTCTCGCGGCGTACGCGTTCGCCCGGCTGCAGTTTCCCGGGCGGGACAAGATATTCTTCGCGTACCTGGCGACGATGATGATACCGGGTTCAGTCACTATGATACCCGTCTTTGCCCTTATGAGGACGTTCGGGTGGATCGATACTTACAAGGCCCTTATAATACCGGCGATATTTACTGCCTACGGGACTTTTCTATTGAGGCAGTTTTTCATGACGCTGCCCCGCGATCTCGAGGACGCCGCGAAGATAGACGGCTGCAGCCTTTGGGGGATATTCTGGAACGTTACGCTTCCTCTTTCCAAGACGGCAATAGCGACGTTGACGATATTCGTCTCTCTGGGTAATTGGGTAAGTTTCATGTGGCCTCTCCTGGTGACAAATTCCGTGGATAAACGCACTCTCCCGGTAGGGCTCGCGTATTTCCAGGAATTGTATCAGTATGCGCAGCCCGACTGGGGGCTTCTTATGGCAGGGTCGCTCGTTACGATGGTGCCTGTTATAATAGTCTTCCTGTTCAACCAGAGATTTTTCATAGAAGGAATAAAACTTACCGGTATGAAAGGTTAGGCCCGGGTTCAATTTTGAGCAGTAATTAACCTGATTTATAACACTTAATAAAAATTATACATTATGGTAAAAACGGCGGGAGTGATGAATAAAAATACGAAGCGCGACGAGATGAGAGTGACTGTCCATGATGAGATCGCGAGGACATATTTCAAATTATCGGAAAAAGAGAGCGGCAAAAAACGGCCGCCGTCCCGCGCTCCATGGATCGTGGCCGCGGCGGCTATCATACTGGCCGCTGTAGTCCTTGTCTCCAAGAGCAGGATAGACGTTAAGATCAGGATAGTGGGCGAGGTCCCGTCGGTAAGGTCGGCCGTCGGCGACGGCGGCGAAGACGTAGGCATGCTTCTCGCGAAAGGCGCTGAGGCGAACGGTAACTTAGTGAAGAACATATCTTTTATGGGCGACGCGAAGCATTTCAGCCGCGTTACAAAAGAACAGATAGTCCTCTGCAATACCAGGGGCCATGGCTGGGCAGGCTATGCGATAGAGCTGAAAGAACCGATAGACCTCGGCAGCTTCGACCTGACGTTCACCGCCCGGGGCGACAAAGGCGGGGAGTACTTAAGCGTATCGATCGTCGACTCCGAGAACAGGTCATACATGATAGAGAAGGAGTCCCTGGCGAGGCTCACAAAAGACTGGAAACGCTATAAGATCGAATTTGCGGCTGTTAAGAACGCGATAGATCTAGCGGCTATCGTATTGATAAGGTTCGAATTCGGCAGTCTCACCGCGGGCAACAGCCCGTCGGCTACGATATATTTAAAGGATATATACGCAACGAAAATAAAAAAATGAGGTGATTATGAAAAGAGAAGGAGTCTTCAGTTTTCATATCCTGCAGGACAGGGAACGGAAGAACCTCGCTATACTGGAGTTGATTAGGAAGAAAGGGCCGATCTCCAGGGCGGACATCTCAAGGGTGCTCGGATTTAACATAGTTACCGTCACGAACTATACGGACTATTACATAGACAAAAGGATAATCCTTGAGGTGGGGCTTGATGTGTCGAGCGGAGGAAGGCGTCCGGAGCTCCTGGAATTGAATTCGCGAAGCGCTTACATCATAGGTGTGGACCTGGGCCCTAATAATATCATCGCGATAGTGACGGACCTGAAGGTCAAGACCATCGCCAAATCGGTAATGCCCAGGCCCGCGTACAGGATGGAGGATCTTGCCTCAGAGGTCATAAAAGTCATAGACGACGTCATCAAGAAGAGCAAGATCGAAGTCTCGAACATAAAGAATATAGGCATCGGGGTGTCCGGGATCGTGGATTATCCTTCGAGCACGATCCACGATACGGATCCGACGAGGGGCCGGACCAAGGTAAGCTTCTTAAGCTTCGAGAACGTCATAGGGCAGAAGTTCGACATCCCGGTATACATAGGCAATGACGCGTCATGCGCCGCGTTCGGGGAGAAAGTGCTCAATCCTTCCGCCGACGTGGATAACCTGATATACCTCTATTCGGATGTCGGCTGCGGATTGGTGATGCAGGGCGACGTCTATATAGGTTCGAGCGGATGCGCGGGAGAGACGCAGCTGGCCCTGGAAGGCCTCCAGACCGAAGAGAAGAATTATATGAAGGAATTCACCTATCTCAGGCCGTGGGGCGTGGACCTTGCCATAACCCATGAAGCTAAGAAAGCCGTAGAGAAAGGCATGGCTACGGAGATGCTGAGCCTGGCGAAGGGGGACCCTAAAGCCATAACCAGGGATACGGTCATAGACGCCGCCAAAAAGGGCGACAAGCTGGCCACAGAGATAATCGGCAACGCGGGGAAAAATCTTGGCGTAAGGGTCGCTTTTATGGTAAATGTACTTAACCCGGATATAGTGATAGTCGGCGGCGGGGTAGAGAAGGCCGGCGATATACTTATGGATCCTGTAAAGGCTACGATGAGGAAGCTCGCGTTCGAGGAGCCGGCCGGCATAGTCAAGGTCGTGCCGAGCCTGCTGGGAGAAGACGCTGTAGTCCTCGGCGCCGCCGCGCTCGCCGCAAGGGAAATATTCATTCAAGCGTAGCAACTTTGTGTAATGTGTGAAGTGTAATGTGTAATGTTGGTGTAAAGCATCTATGTGTAATGGAAAATTCGCTCTGTCTAATCTTTTTACATTAAACCCACTTTACACCTGCCTGCCGGCAGGCAGGCATTACACATATAACATTACACAAAAGGGTTAGGGAGGTAATTATGTGGGGTCTTAAACTGAGGATGTGGTTACTGACCGCGGCGCTCTTCGCGATAATATACGCCGTTGTGTCGATGATAGGTTATTCGCTCGGCGTCAGCAATTTTTATTTCTACCTGATATTTTCATTAGTGTTGATGTTCATCCAGTACATGATCGGGCCCAAGATAGTCGAATGGTCTATGCGTGTCAGGTATCTTAAAGAAGGCGAGGATCCCAGACTTGAGTCTATGGTAAGATCGTTAGCCGACGCGGCCGGGATACCCGCGCCGAGGATAGGCGTCGCGGATATCTCGATACCGAACGCGTTCGCGTTCGGCCGCACGATAAGGGACGGAAGGATATGCGTGACTGAAGGTATCAGGCGGCTTCTGGATGAGAAAGAGTTGAGGGCCGTTATCGGTCACGAGATGAGCCATCTGAAGAACAGGGACGTGCTGACGATAACGCTGCTTTCAGTGATACCCATGATACTTTACCGCATAGCGTGGCAGTTCATGTTCTTCGGCGGCAGGCGCGACAACAGGAACCAGGGAAATACGATGCTGGTAGGCGTAGCCGCTTTTCTTTTCTATTTCCTCACTAACCTCCTCGTCCTGTACGCTTCAAGGATAAGGGAATATTTTGCCGATAAGGGGTCAGTCGATCTGGGCAATGAACCTTCGCAGCTTGCGTCCGCATTATATAAACTGGTATACGGTTCGGCCAGGATGCCCAAAGAATCGATCAAGGACGTTGAAGGCATGAAGGCGTTTTTTGTGAACGATCCTTCCCGGGCTGTCGACGAGATGAAAGAGTTGAGCGAGCTCGACATAGACAAGAGCGGGACGATATCCGCCAGTGAATTGAGTTTGCTGCAGTCGAAAAGCGTCAAATTGGGCTTCGGCGACAAGGTCTTCGAGCTTTTAAGCACACACCCGAATATGCTGAAACGCATAAAGCGTTTGAGCGAGTGGGAGAGGCGGTAGGAACTTGAAATTCAATTTTGAGGCTACAGGTATAGGCAGTGTCCCGTTCAAGGACGCCAAGTCTGCGTGCAGCGTCATATTCAAGCAATTCAAGACGATACCCTTCTGGCCGCAGCTTCCGAAAAGGTCCTTCCTCGAGAACATGTATGTCCAGTATTCCGAAAAGATACCCGGTCTTGTAATGAACGAAGAGAATAAGACCGTCCACATCGATACATCTATGGTAGCCTCGCAGATCGAAGAGGTCTACGGGAAATATCTCGACGGGGAAGTCAAGTTCTTCAAGATCTCCGAAGACCGCGCCGAAGGGTTCTACGAGTTCCTGGAAAGTTTCAAGGGCGCGGCCGGCGACGGCGTATCGCTTATCAAGGGACACATAACGGGCCCTATAAGCTACAGCCTTTTCCTGACCGACCAGAACAAGAAATCGGCCATATACGACAAGGACCTGTTTGAACTCATAACGAAGGTCCTCGCTATGAAGGCGAAATGGCAGATAAGGAAGATGAGGAAGATATTTGCCCGTACCGCTATATTTATCGACGAACCGTACCTGGTATCCATAGGTTCAAGTTTTGTGAACATCAATATGGAAGAGGCCGCTAAAAGGCTGGACGAGGTCGTCGAGGCCATAAAGAAAGAGGGCGCGCTTGTCGGCGTGCATTGCTGCGGGAATACAGACTGGCCCTTTCTTCTCAAAAGAGGTATTGACATATTAAGCTTTGATGCATATAATTTTAGCAAAGAATTTTCTTTATATGCCGCGGATATAAATAATTTCCTGGCTAAGGGCGGCACGATAGCGTGGGGGGTGGTGCCGGCGGCAGACACGGTTGAGAAAGAGACGCCGAAGGCTTTGGCGAGCCGCGTGAAGACCGCGATCGCGGGCCTGGTAGATAAAGGCATCAGCAGGGAGGCCATCTCGTCGCTCGTCACTCCGAGTTGCGGAGTTGGAACCCTGGATGAAAGTACGGCGAAGAAGGTCTTCAAGACAGTTAACGAATTATCCGAAGAATTGAGGAAGATTTAATAATCATGGGGAAGAATTTCATAGCGCTGGAGGACGAATACTCCAGTTTCAAGAAGTCGAAGGCCGTTATACTGCAGGCGCCGTATGACAAGACGGCTACTTACATCAAAGGAACGGTCGACGGGCCTTCAGCCATAATAAACGCCTCAGCGTACCTGGAGCGTTACGACGATGAGCTCAATCAGGAGACATTCAGGGCCGGCATACATACCATGGATCCGCTCGATATAAGAGATCTCGCGCCGGAGGAGATGGTCGAGAAGATGCGCGTGGCCGTCGCAGAGTTGCTCAAGGGCGGTAAATTCCCGATAATGCTGGGCGGGGAACATTCCGTAACGATCGGCGCTGTCAGGGCTTTTAAAGAGACTTATCCCAATCTTTCAGTCCTTCAACTCGACGCTCATTATGATATGAGGAACGAATATATGGGCTCGCCCCTTAACCATGGGTGCGTAGCGCGCAGGATAAGCGAGACATGCCCCATAGTCCAGGTCGGCACGAGGAGCCTGTCTAAAGAGGAGAAGGAGTTCCTTACCGCCCAGACAAACGGTAAAGTTACGACTATAAGCGTATACGATATACTGAACATGCCTATGTGGAAAGACGCTGCCTCGAGCAAATTGACCGAGAATGTATATATAACCATCGATATGGATGTGTTTGACCCGGCTATCGCGCCCGCGGTCGGGACGCCGGAACCGGGCGGGCTCGGCTGGTATGAGATGCTGGACTTGCTTCGCGATGTGTCGCGCGATAAGAAGATTGTCGGGTTCGATGTGGTGGAGCTCTGCCCGATAAAAGGGATGATCTCATCCGACTTTTTGGCCGCGAAGCTGGTCTACAGGCTCTTGGGGTACGTATTCTCGAATAAGAAGTAGTGATATTACACACGAGGAGATAAGATGCTTCTGGTACCGAGGAAGAACCTGCTCGTTCCTAAAAAAGCGTTCTTTACAAAGGGCGTCGGGACGCACAAAGCGGAACTGCGCAGTTTTGAGTTGGCGCTCCGCGACGCCGGAATAGAAAAATGCAACCTCACTCACGTCTCCAGCATACTTCCCCCGGAAGCGAAGATAATATCCCGCAACGAAGGATTAAAAGAGCTCTATGCCGGGATGATAGCTTTTACCGTTATGTCCAGATGTTGTTCGAATGAGCCGCACCGCCTTATAGCCGCTTCGATAGGCTGCGCTGTCCCGGCGGATAAGAGCGCGTACGGATACCTTAGCGAGCACCACGCGTTCGGCCAGAATGAAAAGGTCGCGGGCGATTTCGCGGAAGACCTGGCTGTAGAAATGTTAGCGTCGACTCTCGGCCTCGAATTCGACGAAGATAAGTCCTGGGATGAGAATAAAGAGATATACCGCCTGAGCGATAAGATAGTCCATACCTCAAATACCACGCAGACCACAGTGATAGGCCCCGAAGGCTATTATTCCACAGTCGTCTCCGCAGCAGTATTCCTGTTCTGAGGTTTTTCAATTCACTAATAGTCCTTTCGCTTCGTCCATCTACTCTTTTAATAAATTTTATGGGTCCTGCCGCGAGGTCGCCTTTATGTGCTCCGCGCTCCGCGTGGGGTTTGCAAGCGACGCTTTAACAGGTGCGTATCTGTATGCCGCCAGCCCTGTACCATTTTTAACATTGATAACCAGTAAAAAGGTACAGGGCTAAGCGGCGGCACCCCCATCCCACGCTTCGCTTGCCTGCCTGCATACCGTAGACCTACATCAGGTAGGCAGGTGCGCGCATAAAGGCTAGGCCTCGCGTCACCCATAAAATTTCTCAACAACGCTAGCTTAGGCCGGCCAGGTTCGCTTTTCGCTCACCTGGCCGTCCTCCAACCTGCTTCCAGCTAGAAATTTTTCGGGTGACGCGGCTTGGACTTTTTCTTTTAAAGGGCTCGTATGGGTTTATCCCGCCATCTGTTTAGCTCGGGGCGGGATCCCGCCTCAAGCCTCACTCCGGGCGGGACAATCTATCACGAGTATATTCTATGCGCGTATCTACGTATCCCGAACTATAGTCTTTAACATTCGGGCACCCCATCCAATCCGCCTGTCGTTAGCTCCATCGGATTGGGTTTACATTCTGTAGTCGTAGGGGAGGTTTAAACCTCCCCTACGACATAAGCGCGTATCTATGTGCGCGAACTACGCTCTTCTGTATTCGGGACACCCCATCCCTGCCCGCCAGACTTAGCTTGCTGCGATCAGGCGGGCATACTTCGCCATTATCATAAAAAGTCTCAAGCCGCGGCAGCCTGCCCGCCTGACACTGTCGAAGCCGGGCAGGCGGGACGCCGGCCGAGTTGCCGCAGGCTCCCGTTTTTCGACTGAACAAAGACCGACCCAATAGTTACACTGCAGGGGGGATATTTTCAGTGCTCACATAACGAGGCTTGGGTTAGAGCTATGGGCAGGGCCCGAAAAATTGGTTTAATCGTTTCAAAAGGCCCCTCTATTTGATATAATATTCTCATATATATGACTATAATAACGCTGCCTTTCAGGGTCAGGAGGCCGATCTTAGCCTGCGGGGCGGATCTTAAAGGCACTTTTGCCCTGGTGAAAGGCGATAAGGCCTTTCTGGTGGATGGGTTCGGCGACCTGGCGGACCCGGACAATCTCGCAAGGTATGAACGGTCGATCGCTTTCAATATAAAAAAGCTTAAGATAAAGCCCGCGATCGTCGCCTGCGACATGCATCCGGGATATTCATCTACTCGCTTTGCCGAAAACTTACAACTTAAAACTTACAACTTAAAACTATTTAAAATACAGCACCATGAAGCGCACATCGCATCCGTGATCACGGAGCATTCTATCAGCGGCGATGTGATAGGAGTTGCTTTTGACGGCACCGGGTTTGGCCTCGACGGCAATATATGGGGCGGCGAATTTTTTGTCGGCGGGTTGAAGAAATTTACAAGGGCGGCCCATCTTGAATACGTTCCCATGCCAGGTGGGGAGGCGGCTATAAGAGAGCCCTGGCGGATGGCTTTATCGTGGTTATATCGCGCGCTCGGGGAGAAATCTTCGAGCCTTAAAATAGATCTTGTGAGAAAGCTCGATAAGAAGAGATCCGCGATGTTACGTAAGATGATGGAAAGAGGGATAAACTCGCCGCTTACATCGAGCATGGGAAGGTTGCTTGACGCTGCCGCGAGCCTTGTGTTTGTTAAGATGGACGCGGCCAAAGAAGCTGAGCTGCCCACAAGATTCGAGAGAATTGTTTCTCCTTTATGCCGCGATAAATATAAATTTGATATGAAGTCCGAAAGAGGGATCCTGATAGTAAAGGCTTCGCGGACAATAGCCGGGGTCGTAAGAGATCTGGCTAAAGGCGTTGACGAAGCGATCATATCTGCCAAATTCCATAACACGATAGCGGATATAGTTTTAAAAGTTTCGATCAAATTGAATAAAATACATAAGATTCGGAAGGTCGTCCTATCCGGCGGCGTATTCCAGAACAAGTTCCTGATAACAAGAGCTGTAGAAGCGCTGGAAGGGGTGGGATTCGACGTTTACACAAACTACAGGACATCGACGGGAGATCCCGGGATACCTATAGGACAGATAGCGATAGCGAACGTGAGGGCACGATGTGTTTAGGCATACCGATGAAGATAGTGAGTATTGACGGCGACGAGGGCGTCGTCGATTCGGGCGGATTGAGGAAGAGGGCGAACCTGTCGCTATTAAAGGACGCCAGGGTGGGAGAGTATATTCTATTGCATGCGGGCTTCGCGATCGAGAGGATCAAAGAGAAAGAGGCGCGCAAGACGCTGAAGGCGTTCCGAGAGATAAGCGGGTAAAATTTTTCGCTCCACCACAGGGCAGCTTAACGGCAGGCGCCCTTTCGGCTAATTTTGCCGTCAAGAGTATTGAGTATGGTATTAGTTATATATTTTTTATCTTGCTGTTATGGAGACAGCGGCTTTAAGAGGCTTGGGTGTATCGAAGCCTCGGCAAAATATAACGCCTCAAGGGCAACCTGCCGTTATCTGCCCATACAGTATGAGCGAGAAAATTTTATCGGGGAAGCAGGTTGGAGGACGGACAGGTGAGCGATAAGCGAACCTGGCCGGCCTAAGCTAGCGGGTCGGGTAAATTTTATGGGTGACGCGAGGCCTAGCCTTTATGCGCGCACAAGCGAAGCGTGGGATGGGGGTGCCGCCGCTTAGGATTGCCATTATAAAGGCTATACCGCTTAAGACTTAAAAGAACGTATGCAATCCTGGCGGCATACAGATACGCACCTGTTAAAGTGTCACTTGTAAACCCCACGCGGAGCGCGGAGCACATAAAGGCGACCTCGCGGCAGGACCCATAAAATTTATTAAACGAGGAGATGGTCGAAGCGAAAGGAAGAGCGAATATTTTCAGTGCTCGAATAACGAGGCTTAGGTTAGAGCTAGGCGGAAAACTATGAAATATGTTGATGAATTCAGGGATAGGAAGATAATCGATAAGCTGGCAAGCGAGATACGCGAGGCAGTCGATCCGGGACGGCAATACAATATTATGGAGGTATGCGGGACGCACACGATGAATGTATTCAGGTTCGGCCTGAGGTCGTTATTAACGCCGAATATCAATCTTATATCCGGACCAGGCTGCCCCGTTTGCGTGACGCCGAACGAATATCTCGACAAAGCGATATGGCTTGCCGGGCGGAACGACATTATCATAGCCACATTCGGCGACATGTTCAGAGTGCCGGGGTCGTATTCTAGTCTAGAGAAGGAGAAAGTTAAGGGAAACGCGATAAAGATGGTCTATTCGACGACAGACGCCCTGGCGCTCGCGCGGAAGAACCCGCGGCAGGAAGTCGTATTCTTAGGTATCGGTTTCGAGACTACGATACCCACGGTCGCGCAGTCGATCATTGCCGCGAAGAGGGAGGGAATAAAAAATTACTCTGTCCTCTGCGGCCATAAGACGATGCCCGCGGCATTGAAAGCGATAGCTGAAGATAAAAAGATCCGCGTCGACGGTTTTCTATTGCCGGGACATGTCAGCGCAGTTATAGGCGCGGCGCCCTACGTTTTTCTGGCAAAAAAATATTGCAAGCGCTGTGTGATAACTGGATTCGAACCTGCAGACATATTGCAGGCGATACTTATGGTCGTCAGGCAGAAGACGCCCAGGGTAGAGATCCAGTATACGCGCATAATAGCCGGGAGCGGCAATTTCCTGGCCAGGAAGAGCATAGAGCGCGTATTTAAAAAAAGCGCCGCCGAATGGCGGGGAATGGGTAAAATAAAAGATAGCGGCCTCGAGATAAGACCTGAATTCAAAGATTATGACGCGGACGTAAAATTTAAGCCGAAGCCGAAAAAAGCCAGGGAGAATAAGGCGTGCATTTGCGGTGATGTCATTAAAGGAGTGAAGAAACCTGCCGACTGCAAGTTGTTCGGCAAAATATGCAATCCTATCAGTCCCGTAGGCTCGTGTATGGTGTCGAGCGAGGGGACGTGTAGCGCTTATTATAAGTATAGCTATAAGTTGTAAGTCGTAAGTTGTAAGTAAAAAAAAGGAAATATGGAAAAAATAGCACTGGCTCACGGAAGCGGCGGAAAGTTGATGCACGACCTGATAGACTCCGTCTTTATAGGCAAATTCGATAACAAAATACTCAGGCGTAAAGATGACTCGGCCGTGTTTAACGTCGGCAAGAAGCGGATAGCTTTTACAACTGATTCTTATGTAGTGAACCCGATATTTTTTCCGGGCGGCGACATTGGAAGCCTGGCAATATACGGGACAGTGAACGACCTGTCTGTATGCGGGGCAAGGCCTCTGGCAATTTCTCTTGGTCTTATTATTGAAGAGGGGCTGGACAGGAACGTCCTGGAGAAGATAGCGGCGTCAATAGCGGATGCCGCGAAGCGCTCAGGGGTCGATATCGTTACCGGCGATACCAAGGTCGTCGAAAAAGGATCGTGCGATAAGATATTCATAAATACGAGCGGCATAGGAGAGGTATATTATGGCGGTCTTTCATTGGAGAGAATAAAATCCGGCGACGTAGTGATCGTAAGCGGCTCCGTCGGAAAACATGCGGTCAGCGTCCTGTCGAAAAGAGAAGGGATGGAATTCAGGACAAAGACGAAAAGCGATTCCGCGCCGCTGAACGGCCTGATATTTAATATATTAAAGGTGTCGAATAAGGTGAGATTTATGAGAGATCCGACGCGCGGAGGCCTCGCGACGACGCTTAATGAGATAGTCGAAGGGCGCAATTTCGGGATATCGGTGGACGAAAAAGACGTGCCTGTCAGCGGAGGAGTAAGAGAGGCGTGCGAGATGCTGGGGTTCGACCCTTTATATATGGCCTGTGAAGGCCGGGCAATCGTAATTGCGGCGAAAGAAGACGCTAAGAATATATTAAATGCGATGAGACGAAACAAGAAGGGGCGAATCGCCGCGGTCATAGGACAAATAACAAAAGAACATAAAGGCAGGGTTATCCTCAATACGCGCGCCGGCGGCAAGAGGTCGCTTGATATGCTGGCAGGCGAGCAGCTGCCGAGGATATGCTGAAAGAATTAACATATCATGTATAAAGAACGAATTTATAGACGATCGATGAAGGCAAGCGACCTGGTATCATTCGAGGTCGTTGAGAAAGAGACTGACATATGGGTCTCGGCCGATAAGGCGTTGGAGACACAGGCCCGTGAGGCGGTCATAAATTACAGGAAAGAACTGGAATCGTATATAAAAAATGATCCCCTGTTCCGGACGTCTTTAGACCCTTTTGCCGTGTCCAAAGACGCCCCTCAAATTGTAAAGGTCATGGCCGAGGCCGGCAAAATAGCGGGTGTTGGGCCTATGGCAGCGGTGGCCGGCGCCATGGCTGAATTCGTCGGCAGGGACCTTCTGAAATTTTCGGGCCAGGTAATAGTCGAGAACGGCGGGGACATATTCATTAAAACGGACAAGAAGAGAACCGTCGGCATATATGCGGGAGAGGCCTCGCCATTTACCGGAAAGCTGGCCGTTGAGATAGGACCTGACGAAGACGGCATTGGCGTATGTACATCGAGCGGGACGGTCAGCCATTCGCTCAGTTTCGGAAAGGCCGACGCTGTCCTGATAATATCGAAGAATGCGGCCCTTGCCGACGCCGCCGCGACGGCCGCAGGGAACGTTGTGAAGAAAGCGGCCGATATCGAAAAAGGGATTGGAGTTGCGAAATCTATCGACGGAGTAATAGGGGTGATGGTTATAGTGGGAGATAAAATGGGTAGCTGGGGAGAAGTCAGGCTGATATAATAGGTTACGTAATGTTCCGTAAGGTTAGCGAATGTTACGTAAGGTTAGCGAATGTTACGTAAGGTTACAAAAGCGTATTAACCTTACGTAACCTTAATTAACCTTCTCTAACATTACGTAACTCTATGTTAAAAGGAGGATCATATGGTTTCCAAGCGTATAGTACTCACATTTCCGCATAAGATGGTGGATCAGCCTATAGTATATAAGCTGGTAAAAGAGTTTGACCTCGTCTTCAATATATTGCAGGCAAAGATCACTCCGAA
Organism: Candidatus Omnitrophota bacterium; assembly: GCA_041648975.1. Lineage (NCBI taxonomy): Bacteria > Pseudomonadati > Candidatus Omnitrophota > Candidatus Omnitrophota bacterium. Next base: position 34,806 of record JBAZNZ010000014.1, read on the forward strand.
CGAAGAGGGGTTGATGGTGCTGGAGCTTAAGGGCAAGAAAGAGAACTATGCCGAAGGGATCAAGTATCTGACTGGGATCGGTGTCAAGATACAGCCCCTCAGCCAGGATGTTACCCGGGATGAGGCCAGGTGCACCCATTGCGGGGCATGTATTGCAATATGTCCGACGGCGGCCCTGCATATAGATAAGAAGACGATGAAGGTGCTTTTTGATTCCGAGAAGTGCATAGCCTGCGAGCTGTGCGTAAAGGCATGCCCGCCGAGAGCCATGGTGGTAAAGTTTTAAAATTTTTCGTTCACCCCAGTCCGGCGTGGAACTTGCGGGCAGTTGCCTCAGCTTCGCCGCAAATTTACATTAGGCATGTAAATTTGCTGTGGTAAAATTTCGATGGCCTCGTAACCCGGACTGAGGGCATGCTGTTGACAGGTTTACTCGGCCTTGTTTCCCGCCTTCGGCGGGGAAGATCGCCATAAGGTATCGAAATTTTACGACATTCGCTTCGGCAACCGCCCGTAAGTTCCGCCACCTGAGGAGCGAAAAATTTTACTGGAGGAGTGAACTTGCAAATTTTTACGGGTGATGCTCCTTCCAGACTTTTTCTCGATAAGGGCGAAGTTTGGGATGGGGCAGTACAGATACGCGCATAGAATATACCGATATATAATAACTGAGTGTCAAGTTAGACCGTTATCTACCCCGCACAGTATAAAGAAATAGGGAGATTGTAAACCCCAAACGAGCCCTTTAAAAGAAAAAGTCGAAGGAGCAGCAGGCCCCGTAAAAATTTGTAAGAAGCGGAAATTCTGACTTGACTTGGGGCGGATATCGGTCTACAATAAAATTTCATAATAATTATACGCTATGGATAATAAATATTACACGATATCGAAGAGGAACTTTTTCGACCTGCTGGGCAGGCTGACTGCCAGCCACAGGATAATCGTTCCATACCGCAAGGGCGACAGGCTCTATTTTGACGATTTCGACCCGAAAAAAGAAGATATCATAGAGCTTGGAGGCATCAGGCAGAGCCAGCCTTTGAAGTCCTTCCTGAATCCGCCCAGGGAAAGCATGTCCGGCGCTAAAAAGAGCGATACCAGGCCGGTCATAATCGCGGGCGTAAAAGGCTGCGACCTCTCCAGCCTTATATTGCAGGATTACGTATTTCTCCAGGGCGATTACGTCGATCCATTCTATTCCGACTACAGGAACAGGACGATACTTATAGGCAATGACTGCACCTACGCGAAAGAGACCTGTTTCTGCCTTGCCATGGAAGGCGCTCCGTATCCGACAAAATATTTCGATATCTCCCTGTCAGTAATCGACGACCATTTTGTCGCCGAGGTGGCCAGCGGCAAAGGTGTCTCTCTGGTGAATGATTTTAAGATGTTCTTCAGGCCTGCCGGTGGGGATGCTGCCGGCTCGAGAGAAGCCGCCCGCAATAAAGTATCGAGTCAGGTCAGGGATTTTATCGATAAACGCGGGACGAAAAATACGTCGGAGATAAATGGCGCGGTGAAGAAGAATTACAACTTAACCGCGTTGTGGCAGGACTTCGCGTCGACCTGCGTGGAATGCGGCGCCTGCAACCTCGTCTGTCCCACATGCCACTGCTTCCTGCTATTTGATGAAGGATCCGAATCCTGCGGCGCCAAGAGAACCAGGATATGGGACGCGTGCCTTTACAAGACTTTCGCCAGGGTCGCCGGCAACGCCAATCCGAGAAAGCAGTTATATGAGAGGCTTCGGAACAGGTTCGAGAAGAAGTTCGATTTCTTCCCGCAGGTCCTGGACTATTTTGCGTGCACCGGATGCGGCCGATGCATCGAGGCGTGCCCGGGAGACATAGACCTCCGGGAGGTGTTGAAGGGGCTGGTGCTTGGACAGTGGAACAAACCGCCGAATGACTAAGTTAAATTGAGGGAGGTTACGTAAGGGTATGGAAGGTTAATTAAGGTTAGAGAAGGTTGCTTTTGTAACTTTACGTAACATTCTATAACCTTACGTAACATTACGTAACCTAGACGCATAATTTAACCACTATGAAAAATCCATACGAATATATAGAAGCTGAAATAACCGGCATAGCCGAAGAGACGCCCAACATAAAGACGTTCACTCTCATGCCGAGAGGGGATATAGCTTTCAGGGCAGGACAATTTATGGAGCTGACCGTTCCCGGCCTCGGAGAAGCGCCGTTTACGCCTTCTTCCAACCATAACGTGAAAGGGAAGCTCGATTTTACGATAATGAGCGCCGGCAGGGTCACCAAGATCCTACATGCGGCGAAGGCGGGCGATATCGTCGGTGTCAGGGGGCCTTACGGCCTGGGCTATCCGCTGCAGGATTTTAAATCGAAAGAGGTATTCATAGTCGGCGGCGGCGTCGGGCTCGCGCCGTTAAGGGCGCTCCTATACGCCCTGTTTAACGACGTCAATGACTACAAAAAGATAATGCTGAAGTACGGCGCAAGGACGTCCAGGGATATAGTTTATAAGAAAGAGATAGATTCCTGGAAGAATAAGGCGAAGCACGTGAATGTCGATATAAGCATCGACGTCGGCGACGATTCATGGAAGGGGAATGTAGGGCTTGTCACCACCATATTGAAGAGCGAAGGATTGGATCTTGAGAACGCCGTAGCGATCGTATGCGGCCCTCCAATAATGATGAAGTTCGTGACCTTCAAGCTTCTAGACCTCGGGTTTAAGGACAGCCGCATATATCTGTCTATGGAAAAGAATATGTCGTGCGGCATAGGCAAATGCGGCCATTGCAGGCTGGGCCCGTATTACGCGTGTAAAGACGGCCCGGTCTTCACTTACGATAAGATCAAGGATTTGGCGAATATATGGGATTGAGTGAGATTGACGTTAGTTGTAAGCTGTAAGTCGTAAGCTGTATTACGCGCTTATAACTTATAACTTATAACTTATAACTATATTATGAAAAAGCTACTGATCGACTTAGACACATGCTCCGGATGCGGCGAGTGCGGGATGCTATGCAGCTATATTCAGCATCCGGCAAATAACGGCATCACGACTTTACGCGAATTCGCGCACTTCGCCGTGATATGCAGGAAGTGCGACGACGCCCCGTGCGTCGCTTCCTGTCCTTGGGAAGCGCTTGAAATGCAGGAGAACCGCATGCTGAAGAGGTATATGATGCGGTGCACGTCCTGTAAGTCCTGCTCGCGCGCGTGCCCGTTCGGCGTCATATATCCGGAGACGATACCTTTTGTGATCGCCAGGTGCGACTTTTGCCTCGGAAGATTGGAGGGCGATAAAGCGCCCATATGCCTTGAATCATGCAGCCACGGCGGGATAAGATACGGTGAGTTCGAGGAGAACAAAGAAGAGCATATATATAAGGTGTCGGACTATCTCGTCATAAAGACGAACAATAAGTGGGAGAGGATAGAGGATGCTCCGAAGAAGAGATAGGGCATAAATACGAAATCCTAATTTCGGAATTCGAATTTCGGATTTTGAGTTTCGACTTTAAACTACTATGAAAATATTTGAATATCTATTCATGTTCCTGGTCTTCCCGGGATTTCTCTTCTCGGCCGTGATGGGACTGTTGGTCGGCTGGGTCGACAGGAAGGTGACAGCGCGGCTCCAGTGGAGGGTCGGGCCGCCGTGGTACCAGAATTTCATAGATGTGGTTAAGCTTATATTATATAAGGAGACTCTGGTGCCGGAGGGCGTTTCGAAGGCGATGTTCCTGGGCATGCCGGTACTATGCGCGGCAAGCGCAACGTTGGTCTCTACCATAATTTGTGTGGTGAATTCGACCCCGGCAGTAGGTTTTATGGGCGATCTCATAGTCGTCGTGTATCTTTTGATAATACCGCCGCTTGCCCTGATGCTCGGCGGTTTCTCTTCGGAAAACCCGCTCGCGTCGCTGGGCGCCTCGAGGGAGATGAAGCTTGTGCTCTCATATGAGCTTCCTTTTATTATGGCTCTCATCGTTCCCGTGATAAAATCGGGATACGCGATAAAACTGGGCGACATCATACTGCGGCAGGCCGAGACCGGCTCTATAATAGCGAGCCCGTCCGGCGTAATATCGTTTATCGTAATGCTCTTGTGCTTCCAGGCTAAGCTGGGTTTTGTGCCGTTCGACATGGCGGAAGCCGAGACGGAGATAATGGCGGGGGCTTATATCGAATACTCCGGAAAGGCGCTCGGAATATTCAAACTGGCCAAGGCGATATTGACATTCGCGGCGCCGGTCATATTGATAACATTGTATTTCGGCGGGATCAAATTGAATTCGGAAGGATTCATGTCGAGCCTCCTGGAATATATTATGATATTGGTCCTGATGATAGTGATAAAGAATACGAATCCGAGGGTCAGGATAGACCAGGCGATGGGGTTCTTCTGGGGGCCTGTGAGCGGCCTGGCCGTGATAGCCATCTTATTAGCGATATTAGGGAAATAATATGGGATTCAGGGAAAAGATACTTACGAAATCTATTTACGCGTTCCACGTCTCGAGCGGCAGCTGCAATAACTGCGACATCGAGATACTGGATTGCCTTACGCCCAGGTTTGACCTGGAGAGGTTCGGGATAATACTGGCCGGAAGCGTAAAGCATGCCGACGTCCTGTTTTGCACCGGTTCGGCCAACAGGCTCTGCGTGCCCAGGATAAAGAAATTATATGAGATGATGCCGAAACCCGGATTCGTGGTAGCGTGGGGCGCATGCGGATCTTCGAGGGGCCTGTTCAAGGATAGTTATAATACGACCGTGCCGCTTGATGAGGTTATACCGGTCGATCTTTATATACCGGGGTGCCCGCCTAAACCTGAGGCCGTGATAGGCGGCATGGTGAAGTTAATAGAGAAGATAAATCAAACGAGGAAGTGAGCACAGATGAAGATGGAAGAGGTCTTAAAAAAGATAAATGATAAGTTCGGATCGAGGGTTCTGAAGGTCTATAAGCATAACGAGAAGAGGGCCTACGTTGATATATATCCGAAGGATGTCGTGGATTTCACGAGATATATATTCAAGGACCTGGGGCTTCGTTTCAACATAGCCAGCGGCGTGGACGATTTTGACGGTATCGAGATAATCTACCATTTTTCCCACGACATCTCCGGCATAGTAATATCGGTCAGGGCGATATTACAGGATAGTGAAGCTCCGCGCATAGATACGATTACGACCGTGACGAGGTCGGCCTGGTGGATAGAGAGGGAGATACACGAGCTATTCGGAGTAGAGTTCGACGGCAATTCCGATTTGAGGCCGCTCTTATTGCCCGACGACTGGCCGAAAGGCGTGTATCCGATGAGAAAGAACTTTGTAGTGCCCAAGAGAGATTCGAGGAAAGCGTAGCTGAGTCAAGCAGAGTTTAGTTTATTGAGTTTATTGCGTTAGTTGCGTTCGGCGGAACCCAATAAACCCAAAAAAAACGCAATGAACGCAATAAACTAACGAAGAGTTTGAGAGGAGTAAAATTGAGCCATAAAGCGCACATACCCATAGGGCCATACCATCCCCTGCAGGAAGAGCCGGAATTTTACAAGCTCGTCGTGGAAGGCGAGAAGGTGGTGGATGTCGATGTGAGAATTGGTTGGAACCACAGGGGCATCGAAAAGATATCCGAATCTAAGAGCTTCGACCAGTCGATATTCATAGTTGAGCGGATATGCGGCATATGTTCATCGAGCCATCCCATAGCGTGCGTCCAGGCGATCGAGGACATATCCGGTACAGAGGTCCCTGAAAGGGCCCTGTATATAAGGACCATAAACCAGGAACTCGAAAGGCTGCATTCGCATATGTTGTGGCTGGGGCTCGCCGGCCACTTTATCGGTTACAATACAGTCTTCATGTGGGGCTGGAAATACAGGGAGCCGATCTGTGACATAATGGAAACCGTTACGGGCAACAGGCAGAATTACGCCATGCTGAAAGTCGGCGGGGTAAGGCGTGACATAGAAAAAGAGCATGTCTCCTATATATTGACAAGACTCGATGAGTTCGTGCGCCATCTGGATATGCTAAAAGGAGCTGTCCTGGACGATCCCGTGCTTCAGGCGAGGCTTAAGGGCATCGGGGTGCTGACGAAAGAGGACGCGATAGATTACGCCGCTCTTGGCCCGACGGCCCGCGCGTCCGGCGTGGATATCGATGTGCGGCGCGACCATCCTTATGCGGCGTACGGCAGGATAAAGTGGAACGTCATCCTGCGGGAAGAGGGGGACGTCTTCGCGAAGACCGTAGTCAGGATATTGGAGATGTACGAATCGGTCAACATCATCAGGCAGTGCCTCGACAAGATGCCGCAGGGGCCGATCGATTCAAAGCCGAAAGACATACCTCCGGGCGAAGGTATAGGGTTGGTGGAGGCGCCGAGAGGCGAATGCTTCCATTATGTCAAATCCGACGGTACCAATTCGCCGGTCCGCCACAAGATCAGGGCCCCGACCTATATGAACTTCCCGACATTCAGGGAAACAGTCATAGGGGAAACGGTCTCGGACGCGACTATAATCCTGGCCGCGATAGATCCGTGCTACTGCTGCACCGAGCGGATGATGATAGTCGACGGCAAAGATAAAGAGATAATGGGCGTTCAGGAACTGATACGGCTGTCCCAGGAAAAGACCATGAAGCTGAAAGAGAAGATGAGGATCCTATAAGATGTTGACGGAAAATCCGCTACTCCTTTTGATATGCTTGCCCGTTGCGGCGGGACTATTTTCCCTGCTGCTGCCGGATAAGATGAAGGGCGCTATCAAGGCGATGGCGTTCCTCTTTACGCTGGCCTGCCTGGCGCTATCCGTCTATGTATTCATAAGGAAACCATTATTCTGGCAGTCGGGGCAATCGACTATCTTTATAGCGGATAACCTGTCATCGTTCATAGGCATGGGCGTCGGGCTATTCGGCTTTCTTGTCGCGCTGTATTCATTCGGTTTCATAGAGAAGTCGTTAGGCAGGTATTTCGGATATCTGATGATCACGCTTGGCTCTTCGTTCGGCGTGGCATTCTCGAATGATCTCATCGCGCTCCTCGTATTCTGGGGCGTCCTGGCCGCTATGTTATATCTTATGGTGAATATGCAGAATACGGCAGGAGCTTCGGCGGCGGCAAAGAAGGCGCTTATAATAATAGGCGGGACCGACGCCGCTATGATGCTGGGCATCGGGCTCATATGGGCTGTTACCGGGACGTTCTCAATGGATAAGATACACCTGCCTCTTAACAGCTTTACGTTATATGCCGCGTATTTTTCCATTGCTATAGCGTGTTTCGCGAAGGCCGGCGCGATGCCGTTCCATTCGTGGCTGCCGGATGTCGCGGAAGCGGGACCCACGCCCGTTACAGCGTATCTTCCGGCGTCTTTAGATAAGCTTCTCGGTATCTATATGTTAGCGAAGGCGTCACTGCACCTATTTACCATGAATTTTGTATCTAATTCCATCCTCGCTTTATCCGGAGCCGCTACAATCATATTCGCGGTAGTCTTTGCCCTTGTCCAGCATGACATGAAACGGCTTTTAGGATATCATGCCGTGTCTCAGGTCGGTTACATGGTTCTGGGGATCGGGACAGGCAGCCCTATAGGCATAGCGGGCGGACTTTTCCATATGCTTAACCACGCCGTATATAAATCATGCCTCTTCCTCTCGGGCGGGAACGTAGAGAAAAAGGCAGGCACGACAGACCTGGACAGGTTAGGCGGCCTGGCAAGATATATGCCGGTAACTTTCATTTGCTTCCTTGTGGCGTCGCTTTCAATATCCGGCATCCCGCCGTTTAACGGATTTGTTTCGAAATGGATGATATATCAGGGAATAATCGAGTCGGGCACCGCGAAGAACCCTCTGTGGATCGTATGGCTTGTGGCGGCGATGTTCGGCAGCGCGCTTACCGTAGCGAGTTTTATGAAACTTCTCCACGCTATATTCCTCGGCAGGCCGTCCAAGGATTTCGGGTATATCAAAGAGGCCGGGTTCTCGATGTCGTTCCCGGTCGTGATCCTCGCTTCCGTCTGTTTCATATTCGGGGCGTTCGCATTTTTGATCCCGCTTCCTCTCCTCATATTGCCGTCCCTTGGACTTACAATAAAGTATATAGGGATATGGAGCCCGGTAGCGGCTACCATCCTCCTCCTGGCGGGTATAATAGCCGGATTTGCCGTATACGCGGTATTGAAAGCCGGAAAATTCCGCAAGGTCGGAACATTCATCGGAGGGGAAGATGTCGACAGGCTCGACAGAGTTTCCGGCACAGAGTTCTATAATACCATTAAAGATATAAAGATTTTCGGCAATGCCTATAAAAGAGAAGAAGAGAAGACACTCGACCTTTATACCGTTAGCCGTAAAATCGTCTATTTCTTTACGGGCATATTTCAACATTTGCATAACGGTATATTGCCGACGTTCATGGTCTGGTGCCTTCTCGGTATGATCGGGATGTTCCTTGTATTATTTTTGAGGTAGGTTATGATAGAGATACATCTGGTCCTGATATTCATGATAGCCGCCGCTTTGATAGCGGTCATGGTGAAGGACCTGCTATCGAGCGTCGTTGCCGTCGGCGCCGTAGGGATAGGCCTTTCCATGGCTTTCCTGCTTTTAAAAGCCCCGGACCTGGCCATAATGCAGCTTGTGGTCGAGATACTGAGCCTGATAATATTGATACGCGCCACGATAAGGAAGGACCTGCCTTTCAGCACATCGGGCAGGTGGTTCTTCAACACGATATCCACGATAGCGTTTATCGCGCTATTCCTTACGCTTGCTTATGTTTCTATGCGCGGCCTGCCGAAGTTCGGTTCGGCGCTGATGGGCGTGTCAAAATATTATATAGAAGAAGGGGCCGCGATAACGAAGATAGATAACGTAGTCGCTTCTATAACGCTCCATTTCCGCGCGTACGATACGCTTGGCGAGGCGACGATCGTATTTACGGCCATTATCGGCGTCCTGGCGATCGCGCGGAAGATAGGGCGCAAGAACAGGGAAGTCAAAGATGAATAATAGTCAAACGCGCGGGATGACGCTCATAGTCAAGACGGTAACCCGGATAACTTTAGGGTTCATCCTGCTTTACGGCGTGTATATCGCGCTCTGCGGGCACGTCGGCCCGGGCGGAGGGTTTGCCGGAGGAGTCATCGTCGCGCTGTCTTTTGTCCATGTCATGCTCGCCTTCGGCAAAGAGGTGGCGCTGAAGAGACTGAACGCCAATGTATTGCGCCTCGTTGTGGGGCTGGGCGCGTTGGCATTTTTGTTCGTAGTGATGACCGGTTTTACGAAAGGCTGCGAGATCATCATACCGTTAGCGGAAACGATGATAGTGGGGTTCGGACTTTTTGCTATATTCATCGCCATGGCGCTTCTGGCCAGGGCAGATAAGAATTCGGAGTAAGATATGGCGGCATATATGATGTGCCTGGTCCTTTTTTCAATAGGGCTGTATAGCGTCCTTAGAAAGAGGAATATCATAAAGATAATAATAGGTATAGGCATAATGGAGTATTCCGTGAACCTGTTCTTCATCCTTGCGGGATATCGTAAGCAGGGCCGCGCCCCTATATTCGCTTCCGATCAGGCCGTGCTTAATATGGTGGATCCCCTGCCGCAGGCAATCGTCATGACCTCGATAGTGATAGGGCTTTCGGTTATGCTTCTACTTGTAGTCTTTGCGATAAGGATATACGAAAAATACGGCACTTTCGATATAACGAAGATAAATAAGTTAAAGGGGTAGTTTTATGCAATACGCTCCGTTTCTTGTAATAATACCGCTTGCCGCGGCCTTTCTTATACTGATCACAGGTAAAAAGATCAAGGCGTCGGGCGGCATCCTGGCCGTCCTGGCCGCGCTGGGGCTGGTCATAGCCTCTTTCGGATGCGCCTCATATACGGTCTCCTATAAGATACTGGTATACAAGGTGGGAGGGTGGGCTCCGCCATTCGGCATACCGATTGTCATCGATAACCTGTCGGCGTTCTTATTGGTCACGGTGAATATAGCGGCTTTCTTTATCGCCGTATATTCCACAAGCTATGTAAAAAAATTTACGGATACCTGGAAATTCTTCTCGCTCTTTTCGCTTATGCTCGCGGGGATCAACGGTGTCCTGATAGCGGGGGACATATTTAACCTGTATGTATTCCTGGAGATAGCCGCTTTAGCGGGATATTTCCTCGTGGCTTTCGGAACGGGAGCGGGCGAGATCGAAGCGGCGTTCAAATACGCCGTTATGGGCGCGGTCGCGTCCTCTTTCATATTACTGGGCATAGCGTTCCTTTACATCCACACCGCGACGCTTAATATGGCCGGCATGGCGGATATCATCGCGGCAAATGAACCTTCCAAAGTATTGGCGTTCGTCAGCGTCCTCTTCCTGATGGGCTTCGGATTAAAGGCCGCGCTCGTTCCGTTCCATTCGTGGCTGCCTTACGCGCATTCTTCGGCTCCGGCTCCGGTATCCGCGATGCTCTCCGGCGTATCTATAAAAGTCCTCGGCATATATGCGCTGGCAAGGATATTTTTTAATGTATTCGGCATGACTCCCGCGGTCCTTTCGATATTGATAGCCCTGGCAGTCACCTCTATGGTCATCGGAAGCCTGCTCGCTTTCGGACAAACCGATATTAAGAGGTTGTTTGCCTATTCGAGCATAAGCCAGATAGGTTATATAGCCCTGGGTTTAGGTGTAGCAACGCCTCTTTCGATATTGGGAGCGCTCTTCCATCTCTTTAACCACAGCATCTTCAAGTCGCTTCTATTTTTGAATTCCGGAGCTATCGAGGAGATCGCGGGTACCAGGGACCTGACCAGGATGTCGGGTATCATAGCGAAGGCGCCTGTGACCGGCTACACAAATCTCGTGGGCGCTCTGTCGATATGCGGCGTGCCGCCGCTGGGCGGGTTCTGGAGCAAACTTATAATCATACTTGCGTGCATACAGGCCGGCCGTCCCGCGCTTGCTTTTATAGCCGCGGCCGTCAGCATATTGACGCTGGCCTATTATTTCAGGGCCCTTACGCCCGCGCTATTCGGCCGTGGCGGGGCCGACAGGCTTTATGACTCAGAATCGAAGAGGCTGTCATGGTCCATGGGCATGCCTATGGTAGTGTTAGCGCTCCTTACCGCGGTAAGCGTTCTTATGCTTTTGCCGGGCGCGGGACTGACTTTTCTTAAAGACGCGAGCGCGGTCCTCGCGAACGGGAAAGATTACGCCGCTATTATCGCCGGGGTATTGAAATGATGACGAATATATTATCGTTCCTCCTATGGTTTGGCGTATGGATGCTTTTGACGTGGCCTCCGAGCGCGGCCAACGCCGTCATAGGGATCTTCGCGTCCGCTATAGTATCTTTCATCACATCGGACATGATACCGCCGAAAGTCTCGCCGCTTCGGAACCCGCTTCGCTATCTCTGGTTCATCTATTATATAATTATATTTTTGTGGGAGTGCTTAAAGGCGAATATCGACGTGGCTTACAGGGTGATCCACCCGGGCCTGCCCATAAGGCCTGGTACGCTAAGGGTGAAAACAGGACTAAAGTCCGACGCGGGCCTTACGTTCCTCGCGAATTCTATAACGCTGACTCCCGGAACGACGAGCGTCGATATAGATAAAGAGAACGGTTATATTTACGTCCATTGGTTATCGGTGAAAGACGGCCTTCCCGGGAACAGGCTGCCTGTAGCCGAAAAGTTCGAAAATATATTGAAGAGGATATTCGAGTGAAGATAAGTAAGTCTATGCGTTGGGTGATGGGGCTCGTCTCGATACTTGCGGTTGCGGGGGCCATAATATTCATGCCGGTCCCTTCCATGCTCGAGTGGCAATCGAATTTCCTGGCGCGCAGTTTTCTGTGCCTGATCTTTTCCGCTTTCCTTTGTCTCTATCGCCTTTTGAGGGGGCCGAGCGCTCCGGACAGGGCGGTGGCGATAGACATGCTCGGCATACTGATAGTCGGTTTTTGCGCGGTCTTAAGCATACCGACGGGGCGGGACTGGTATATAGATGTAGGCATAGCATGGGCGCTGCAGAGCTTCATCGGCATTATGGCCCTCGCGAAATACCTGGAAGGAAAAGACCTCGATGAATGAAACTATAGGCAGCGCATTGGTAATCATAGGGATCCTGTTCGACTTCTTCGGATGTCTGGGACTCATCCGTTTTCCCGATGTCTATACCCGTCTTCAAGCCTCGGCCAAGTGTATTACGATGGGGACATGCGGGATACTCCTGGGCCTGCTCGTTTTTAAAGGATTTACGGCTACCGGATTAAAAGCGCTTCTTTGTCTCGTGTTTATAATACTGACTGCGCCGGTGTCGGCGCATGCCTTGGCGAGAGGGGCATACCGCTCGGGTGTTAAACCATGGGAGGGAACAGTTATCGATGAGTACAGAGACGATTGCGAAAGGTGAGAGTCTGATCATGGATATAAAAGTGATCCGGGATATGGCAGTATCGATGGCTGATAAAGTGTACGACATGCTCGAATTGACGCAGAAGGGCTTCATGGAGCACAAGACCGAATTCCTTGCGAGCGCCATGAAGATAGAAAATGAGCTTAACGCCATGGAGAAGCTCCTCACCAGGAGCATCCTGGAGTTGTCCGGGGAGTCCCGTAAGAATGAAAAGGACCTCGTTGCCCTGGAGCAGATGGTTGAGATGTTCGAGAGGATGGGGGATGAGGCGGCGAACCTGGTAGAAAGGATCGAAATAAAGATACACGAGAAGCTCCTTTTCAGCGAGGCCGGCGTCGAGCAATTCAACGAGACGTATAACGCGATGAAACAGTCTGTAAATATAATGAGGGATTTTTTAAAAGCGAAGAATTCTATATTGAAGAGAAGGGTTATAGATAACGGTTTTCATGTCAAGGAGCTGGTAGAGCGTTACCGCAAAGAGCACGCCAACAGGCTCGTCAGGGGCATGTGCACGCAGATGGGGGCCAATATGTATTTCGATATGCTCGACTTTACCGGGAACCTGGCGAGACACGCGTCGAATATAGTGAAGCTATTCTAAGGTAAGGCTCAATAATGCGATATCCTAAACTCAGGGAATTAATAGAGGCGATAACGGCGCTCGTCAAAGGCCCTTACACGACGAAATATCCGTACAAGCCGCATGAGCCCGCGAAACGGTTCCGCGGCAAGCCGGAATATTCGAACGAGGGGTGTATTGCCTGCACCGCCTGCTCGCTCGTCTGCCCGGCCAGGGCCATAGAGTTCAGGGATACGCTGTCCGGCAAGACGCCTACGAGGAGGATGATCCTGCATCTGGATGAGTGCCATTACTGCGGACAGTGCAGCGCGCTTTGCACCACAAGGGACGATACGCCTCCCGGGATAAAGCACACCACGCAGTTCGACCTTGCCGGATTTGACAGGGCGAGCATGGTATCCACTACCGAGGAGAAGGAACTTGTAATGTGCGAGGTCTGCGGCGATGTCGTTACGGCTAAAGCGCATCTTGAGTGGATAGCGAAAAAGCTGGGACCGCTTGCCTTTTCTAATCCCACCTTATTTATAACGACCCTGAAGAATATGGGTTTTGCCGATAACGTCCTGCAGGCGGCGCGCGATTACGCCCTGAGGCCCGACAGGATAAAGGTTCTCTGCGCAAAATGCAGAAGAAAAGCGACTCTTGAAAAATTATGACCCCTGCGTGAACGACGGATTGAGAACAGAACTTAAGGCAAGGATCAAAGGCAGTGTCGCGATAGTAGCTATCGGTAATATCTTAAGAGGCGACGACGGGCTCGGCGGAAAGATCATAGAACTTTTGAGGTCAAGGAACGTAAAAGCGGCGCTGTTCGATTGCGGGACGGCGCCGGAGAATTATATATTCCCGATACTCTCGACTTCCTGCGATACAATTATATTGATCGACGCCGCGGACCTCGGCATCAGGCCGGGAGAGGCCAGGGTCGTAGGGTTAGAATCCATATCAGGCGTAAGCTTTTCCACGCATAACCCTTCTCCGCGGTTATTCACAGACCTCCTTAAGACAGGCAGGGATGATCTTAATATTTTCGTTGTCTGCGTCCAACCCAAGAGCACGGTCCTCGGGCAGGGCTTAAGCAAAGAGGTGCTGGAAGGTATCGGCATCCTGGCCGATGCTTTTTTGGATGTGCTGAAATGAAGCTTTTTCCGGTGCCGCGATGAGCAAAATAGATGTTTTGATCGAAGAATTGGTATATCCGCCGGGAGCGCCCGACGCCTTGAAGACCCTCCGAAGCCTTCCTTATTGTTTTTTCCTCGATAGCGCGTCAAGCCCCCGGACGCTCGGCAGGTATTCCTTTTTAGGCTGCGATCCTTTTCTCATATTCAGGAGCAAAAGAGATCTCATAGAACTGGAATGGTCCGGCGGAAAGACCGAGACGCTAAGGTCAAACCCGTTCGATGTATTACGCCGCCTGTTAAAAAAATATACCGTTGTCGGATCCGATGATAGGGTGCCGTTCGTTTCCGGCGCAGTCGGGTATTTCGCCTATGACCTTAAAGATTTTGTCGAAAAGCTGCCTGACAGCGCATGCGATGACCTGGACCTTCCGGATTGCATATTAGGTTTTTACGACACTATCGTAGCTTATGACAACCTGACCGGCAGGACGTACATAGTGAGTTCTGGGCTTCCTGAACTGGGCCCTGCCGCGAACGACCGCCGCAAAAAGTCCCGCCTAGGCTTCTTCAAAGAAAGAATATCGGGCAGTTATTGCAGAAAGACAGAATTCGCGGCGGATACCGAGCCTATCTTAGAGTCGAATTTTTCGAAGGCCTCCTATATCAAAGCTGTAGAGAAGGCTAAGCGCTATATAAAGAAGGGCGATATATACCAGGTAAACCTTTCGCAGCGGTTTCACGCGCATGCCGGTATTGACCCGCTGTGCCTTTACTCGCGCTTAAGGCAGGTAAGCCCGGCCCCTTTTTCGTCGTTTCTGGGATTTCGCGAAGTATCGATTGCCGGTTCCTCGCCCGAGAGATTTTTGCTGAAACGGGGGAGATACATCGAGACGAGGCCCATTAAAGGGACGAGGCCGCGGGGAAGCGATACCATAGAAGATTCTCTCCTGGCGCAGGAGCTGGCGCGGAGCCGCAAAGACCGCGCTGAACATATTATGATAGTGGACCTTGAGCGGAACGATCTGGGCAGGATATGCGTTTACGGTTCTGTGCGGCCCGCTGATTCCTTTGTCCTGGAGAAATATTCGAATGTATTCCATCTGGTGTCGACAGTAACGGGCGTTCTGAATAACGGCGTAGACGCCGTAGATTGTCTGCTGGCGACGTTCCCGGGCGGCTCGATCACAGGCGCCCCCAAGATACGCTCGATGGAGATAATCGAGGAACTTGAGCCGGTCAAGAGGTCTGTATATACCGGCGCCATAGGATATATATCGTTCGACGGGAATATGGACACATCTATAGTCATAAGGACTTTTCTAATAAAAGGCGATGACGTTTATTTCCAGGTAGGGGGAGGCATAGTGGCCGATTCCGACCCGGAAAAAGAATATGAGGAGACACTTGATAAGGCGAAGGGGCTGATGCAGGCGCTCGGTGTGACTAATGTTCCGGCGGCAGAACCTTTGTCCGCCATGCAGGAGCAGATATGAAGATATGGATGAACGGGAAGTTTGTTGGCGGGGAACGGGCGAAGATCTCCGTATTCGACAGGGGATTCCTTTACGGCGACGGTGTGTTTGAGACAATGAGAAGTTACGCCGGAAAGGTATTTTGTCTCGACGAGCACGTCAGAAGGCTCTCATCCTCGATGAAGGCCGTGAGGATACGTCCGCCATATTCCGAGAAACGACTGAAAGATATAGTGCGGAAGTGTCTTGAAGTAAACAAACTGAAGAGCGCATATATACGGCTTGCCATTACGAGGGGAGAGGGGAGGTTCGGGATATATTACACCGACGCATTCACACCCAATGTCGTGATAGTGGCGAAGGAGTTCGGGCCTTACCCGGGCTGGATGCACAGCCAGGGCATAAGTGCCTGCGTAGTCGGCGTCAGGCAGAATGAATATTCTCCGGTATCATATGTGAAGTCGATGAATTTCCTGAATTATATCCTCGCCAGATTTGACGCCAAAGATAAAGGATGCGATGAGGCGATACTCACGAATACAAGAGGCCTCATAGCCGAGGCGGCTACCAGCAATATATTCCTGGTTAAGAGCGGAACGATTATCGCTCCGTCGCTGGATACTGGAATAGTGCCCGGTATCACAAGAGACGTCGTTATCAGAATAGCCCGTAAGATGCGGATTACCGTTAAAGAAAAGAAGGTCACGCGCAGCGAAATGCTGGGCGCCGACGAGGCCTTCCTTACAAACTCTCTCGTCGAGATCCTGCCGGTGACGAAGATAGACGGCCGCAGGATAGGGGAGGGCATCCCCGGTGAGTTCACAAAGCTACTCCATATCTCATACCAGAAAGAAGTCATCCGTCAGACGCTGAGCTAAATTATTACACATTCCTTTCGCTCTGTCCATCTACTCGTCCAATAAATTTTATGGGTCCCCGCCTGCCAGCGAGAGACTGCTTCAGGCGGGCAGGCTGCCGCGGCTTGGACTTTTTCTTTTAAAGGGCTCGTATGGGTTTATCCCGCCATCTGTTTAGCTCGGAGCGGGATCCCGCCTCAAGTATTACTCCGGGCGGGACAATCTATCACGGGTATATTCTGTGCGCGTATCTATGTATCCCGAACTATAGTCTTTAACATTCGGGCATCCCATCCAATCCGCCTATCGTTAACTCCATCGGATTGGGTTTACAATCTGTAGTCGTAGGGGAGGTTTAAACCTCCCCTACGACATAAGCGCGTATCTATATGCCCGAACTATTCTCGCTGTATTCGGGACACCCCATCCCTGCCCGCCTGACTTAGCTTGCTGCGATCAGGCGGGCATACTTCGCCCTTTATTGAGAAAAAGTCTCAAGCCGTGTCACCCGAAAAATTTCCAGATGAAAGCAGGCTTGAAAACCTAAGCCGACGTTATGATGAGCACATTGTCCCGCCTAGAGTCTAACACGGGGCGGGATCCCGCCAGAATATGATAGAGGGCGGGAATAATATTAGGTCTTTGTGATGGAGAAAAATTCCTTTCGCGATTGTAAACTAATAACTATGCATATGGTTGACAATTGGCATGTTTCGTGATAAATTTATTCCATGCGAAAGATCGCCGGCATTGCCGCGCTCATTATTCTGTTTTACCCATCTGTCTCACATTCTGAAGACGCCCATAAGCTGGAGAAGATCGTGGTGACGCCATCCCGCCTTACTACGTACCTGTCAGAAAGCTCGCGCTCCGTAACGATACTTGATGAGGAAACGTTCAGTTACTCCGATTATAACGCTATCCCGGATATAATCGGGAATGTCGGAGGTATTGACATGCGGCGGAGAGGGCCCAATGGCGTCCAGGCTGATATAAATATCCGGGGGGCGACGTTCGAGCAGAATACGGTGCTGATAGACGGCGTCAACATTAATGACCCGCAGACAGGCCATTACAGCATGGACCTTCCTGTCACGATGATGGATGTCGACCGCATAGAGATATTGAAAGGGCCTGCGTCGAACCTTTACGGCGCGAACTCTTTCGGAGGCGTAATAAACATAGTAACGAAAAAGCCCGAAGGCAAGCAGGTCCTGATCAACGCCGGGGGAGGTTCATACGACTATGTCGACGGCGGTTTCTCGGTTTCGTACCCGATAGGGCCTGTAAATAACCGTTTTTCGTTCGAGGAGAGCAGGTCAAGCGGTTACATGCCCGAAACGGAATTCAATATCCTTTCCCTTATGGATACGGCAAGAGTGAATACGCCCGCAGGGGATTATGACTTCGTCTTCGGTTACACAAAAAAGGATTTCGGCGCCGGCAGTTTCTATTCCAATCTCTACCCGAACGAGGAAGAGCATACCGATACAAGATTCTTTAAGCTGGGCGGCAGCGCGGATAGCGGCGCGCTGAAAATAAGGCCGAAATTGTTCCTGAGGCGCCATTGGGATAAATTCGCCCTCGACAGGAACAGGCCGGGCTGGCAGACGAACTACCATACGACATACAGCTATGGGGGAGAGTTAGGCTTCATTATGACAGACCCGTTCATGGATGCCTCATACGGCTTCGAGCTGTCCAGGGATACGATAGATTCGACCAGCCTGCAGACGCATTCCAGGACGAAGGACGGGATATACCTAGAATTGTCGCCGCATCTCGCCGAAGGCCTGTATATAAACGGAGGAGCGCGCATAGACCGGTTTTCGGGATTCGGATGGGAGTGTTCTCCTTCGGTCAGCGTAAGTTACACCATATTAAAAGACGTGACCTTACGGGGCCTTGTCGGCAGGTCCTACAGGATACCGACATTTACGGATCTGTATTATAACGATAGCGCCAATATAGGGAATCCGGACCTTCGGCCGGAAAGCTCCTGGACATACGAAGCGGGCGCCGATTACCGGAAAGGCCCGGTATACTGTTCGGCCACTTTTTTCCACAGGAACTCTTATGACACGATAGACTGGACCAGGATGAATTCAGGGCTGCCGTGGCGCGCCTCGAATATAGGCTCCGTAGATACGAACGGATTTGAAATGGCCCTGGATATTTCGCCCAAGAAGATATCGGCGTCGATCCCGGTAGAAAAGGTATTTTTTAGTTACACCGCCGTCGATTCATACAGGAAGCACGACTATCTGTCAAAGTACGCCCTCGACTACCTTAAACAGCAGATCTCGGCGGGAGCCGAATTAAAGGCGTCCGGATTTTCAAATTACTGGGTGCTGAACTATAAAAAGAGGATAGGCGATTCCGGATCCGTAATAGTCGACACTAAAGTGTCGAAAGAGGTCATAAAGAAAGGGGCGCTTAAGTTCGAGGCATTCATTGAGATATCCAATATATTCGATACGGCCTATTCCGAACAATCGGGCATACCGATGCCGGGCAGATGGATAAAATCGGGCGCGCACCTGGAATTTTAGAACTGATTGGGATTGACATGACGGATACTTTATAGTAATCTTATAATAAAATTATAGCACTAAAGGAGATTTTAACATGAATGGAACATGCGCAATAAGCAATAAGGGGGAACTGGTCGGCGACAGGAGATTTAGCGCGGTGATCGGAGTCTTATTCTTCATCATGGCTACGGCGCTCGGCGCCTACGTCAGGATACCTGTCCACGGCAGCCCTGTCCCGATAACGCTCCAGACGTTCTTCGTGATACTTTCGGCCGCTGTGCTCGGGAAGAGGCTGGGCCTCTTCAGCCAGCTCGGTTACCTTGTTCTCGGGATGGCGGGATTGCCGTTATTCCAGGGCGTAGCATGCGGTTTTTCCTACCTATTCACCGTAACGGGTGGTTACCTGATAGGATTTATCCTTGCGGCGTATTTCATAGGCCGGTCCCTTGCGACCGATAATCCCGGGATCCTCAGGATCGCCGTAACGTTTGCCGTTGGAAGCCTTATTATATTAGCCTCCGGAGCTATTTGGCTTGTCTGCCTCTTCAAGATAGACGCGATGAAAGCCATTTCCATGGGGATCCTGCCGTTCATCCCGGGAGACGTCGTCAAAATATTCTTTGCCGTCATCATATATTCGAATATCTCGAAACGCGCAAAGGCCATATTCGGTTCATGATGATCGATAATATCTCAAAAAAAACGGTCGCAGCCGTCCTGGTCCTGGCTGCGCTTAGCTTTTATCTCTTCTTCTTCCGTCTGGGAGCGTTCGCCCTGACAGATCCGGATGAGACGTTTTACGCCCAGACGGCAAAAGAGATGGTTGATAGGGGCGAATGGCATACCCCGTATCTTTACGGCAAACCCCAGTTTGAAAAACCCATACTCTTGTACTGGCTTGTCGAGGCGTCGTTCAGGGCCTTTGGAGTCAACGAGTTTGCCGCCCGCCTGCCGTCGGCGGTCTTCGCCCTCTTTGGAATAATGGCGATATATTTTTTAGGGTCGCTCCTCTTTAATAAAAGGGTCGGAATGTTGTCGGCTGTCATTCTCGCCGCCAGCGTGGAATATGTGGTGCTTTCAAGGGCGTGTGTCACAGACATGGTGCTGACCGTTTTCATGCTTTTGGGCGCGTTATTATTTTTCTACGGTCAGATAAGGAACAAGGCATATTATTATATTCTGTCGGGCGGTTTCTTCGCTCTTGCCGTCCTCACCAAAGGCCCTGTGGCTATAATGCTGCCGGCTGTAGCGATAGGCCTGTATCTTTTATTCGTAAGGGATTTCAGGATATTCAAAAGCATGTCTCTTGTCTGGATAGCGCTCGCGTTTATCATAGTAGCGGCTCCCTGGTATATCCTGATGTATAAGATCCACGGCAATAGTTTCATAGACGCGTTCTTTGGCTTCCACAATGTCAACAGGTTCCTGGAGGCGGAACATAAGATAGGCTCCCAGTGGTATTATAATATACCGATCGTCTTCGGCGGGTTCTTCCCATGGAGCGTATTTTTGCCGTTCGGTCTCTGGCACGCGTTCAAGAAATCTTTCCGCAATAGTTCGCCGGAAAACGGTCATCTGGTATTCGCTGCCCTGTGGTTCTTCGTCATATTCATCTTCTTTTCCATATCGAGCACGAAACTTCCGACGTATATATTCCCTTCATTTATAGGCCTGGCGCTTATAGTGGCCGTATTGTGGGACGATCTCTTGCAGAAGACGGTTGAGAAAAGCATCGTCCTGGGTATGAAGATCTCCCAATATTTATTGCTGGTTGTCGTTATAGTGGGCTCTATAGGCGCTCTTATCTATTTAAAATTCGATTACCCGTCGATCCTGCCGGGCATTGCGATAGGGTGCGCGCTCCTTATCATCGGCATGATACTGTCGACGGCCGCTTTTGCGAAAAAAATATATGCCCGCGCATTTCTTCTTATAGTCTGTTCTGTCCTGGCGTTCGCGTATCCCATGAGCGCCCTCGTCCTGCCTCAGATAGAGAGATTTGAGACGAGTAAAGAGATATCGGAAGTGCTGTCGACCGTGATGAAAAAAGGTGAGGCGCTTGGCTGTGAGAGCAACTATCAGGAGGGGCTCGCGTTTTATACAGGTGTATTTCCGGTCAATATTGATAAACATCATGACCTCGTTAATTTTATGGGCTCGAAAGAACGCATATGGTGCGTTTTGAAAGAAAAGAATTACAACCAGCTTTATGACCTCGATACGAAGCCTTTCTATACGAAGCCCTCCTTTATGATATACAAGCTCGGGAAGAAAGCCGTTGTCACCAATAAGATGCCCGAAGACGGGAAATATATTCTCATGCGGGAGAGGACCAAATGACGCGTTATAACATATCCTTCGTTTTGCCTATGTTCAACGAATCCGATAACATAACGGATACGTTAAGCAGGGTCTCGAGCCTCGCGGGGGAGATATGCGGAGACTACGAGATAGTTGTCGTTGACGACGCGTCCACGGATAAAAGCTGTGATGTGGTCGCGGTCCTTGCCGCGAAAGATCCGCGCATAAGGCTGATACGGCTTAAAGAAAATTCCAAATTCGGCGGCGCGCTGGCTGCGGGGCTGAAGAACGCCGCGAAGGATATCGTGCTATATACCGATTCCGATTTTCCCGCGAAAGAGGCGGATATCAAGAAAGCCCTGGAACTTCTGGAGGGGGCGGATGTAGTGACCGCCTACAGCCTTGTGCTGAAAGATTCCAGCATTAAGAGGATAGTCATGTCGAAGGTTTATAATTTTTTAGTCAGGGCCTTATTCGGCTTAAAGATCAGGGATATCAATTCCGGACTCAAGATATACAGGCGTAAAGTCCTTGAGGGGCTTGACCTGAAGTCAAGGAGCCCGTTTATAGATGTGGAGATATTCGCGGAGGCCGCGAGAAGGGGTTTCAAGATAAGGCAGTACGGGCTCATATTCGATCTTCGCGTCAAAGGGAGCTCGACGATATCGAGGATGAGCGTGGTGGCAAGGACATTCTGGGACATGCTTGCATATAGGTTCCGCATATGAGGTATCTCATAGTGAGCGCCGATGATCTGGGCCTGACGAAGAGCGTGAACGAAGGTATCGTAAGGGCTCACAAAGAGGGCATAGTCACATCGTTCAATCTCGTGCCGTCCGGCGAGGCGTTCGAAGACGCCGTTGGCCTGCTGAAGTCCATTAAGATAGAAGAGGCCGGAGCGCATCTGGCGCTTACAGAGACGGCGTCATTATCGGATCCCGCCGGAATTTCCACGCTCATCGCGAAAGACGGCAGGTTCCCGGCGGGGCGTAACGATTTTTTTATCAAGTTATTCCGCCGCCAGGTGGATCTCGATCAGATATATGCCGAATTGAACAGTCAGCTGGATAGGGTCGAGAAGACCGGAATACGGGTAACGAATTTAAGCGGCCATGAACATATACATATGTTGCCGCAGCTTTTGAGTATATTCGTAAGGCTGGCCAAAGAACATAAGATCCCCTCCATAAGATGTCTCCGCCAAGAGAAGCTCATTCCGCCGTTAAGCCTGAAAAAGATTTATAAGTCGCTGGTCGTTATGTTCTTCGAAAAAGAGATGCGCAGGATGATGGATGACTCCGTGGTTTTGTATACTGACAATTTTGCCGGATTTCTAGATTCCGGCAGCTTGAAAGAAGATATCCTTGTGGAGATGTTGAAATCTTTAAAAGAAGGGGTTACCGAGCTTGTGTGCCATCCGGGATTTTTGGGGCCGGAGGTGGTGGACAGGTACAGGTTTCACCTGGATTGCGAACAGGAACTCTTTTCCCTCACAAGCCCCCGCGTGATCAAGGCCGTCAAAGATAATAAGATACAGCTCATTTCCTACCGCGATTTTCTGAAGATGAAGTGATTGTGGAAATTTTGCCATTTGTATCACAGTCTTCTCATAGGTAGTCCCTCGTCAGCCTCAGTTTAACTACAGCTTCCTCGGGATCAAATTTTGCCTGAGTGATACTGCAGCAAAATTTGGTGGAGGTGGCGGGAATCGAACCCGCGTCCCCAAACATCAAAACAAAAGCCTCTACATGTTTATCCTAATCTTTAATTTTCCCTTTTAAACTTCAATAGGAGGAATTTTAAAAGGGTATCCTTATTAACTTTCATCCCGCTCGCAAAAGGAGGTGCTGACGGGACTATCCTGCTGGCGTCGCCATTCTAACCCCGCAGGATGGGTCAGGTGGCGGGTTACCTTATAAAGGTAACGCTACCGGTAGGACGGGCCCCGGCACCACTTGCATGGTGTTCAGAAGCTCATCTACCGTTGCTGGCACTCTTGTATTGTCAGCATTTGATTTTTGCCAGGTGTTTTTAAGAGGCCTCCCGGCAACCTCTACATGCCACTCTTGCCTTGCTTATCTGGGTCGAAGCCCTTCACCCCCAATTTTTCGAAGAAAAATTGATCCTGAGCTAGCCAAACTTTGCCATGCAAAGTTTGATGCTGAGGCAACACATGTTGCCGAAGCACCTTACAGGTCCTTCGGATGCTCCTGTTTGTCGCATCCTCAGGATCAAATCTGCATTGCAGATTTGGCGACGCGAAGGACCTATTTACCTTCTTTAATGATTCGTTTCAGTTCGCGGTCGGAGTCGCGTTTCTTTATGTCCTCCCG
Source organism: Candidatus Omnitrophota bacterium (assembly GCA_041648975.1). Lineage (NCBI taxonomy): Bacteria > Pseudomonadati > Candidatus Omnitrophota > Candidatus Omnitrophota bacterium. The sequence goes on from JBAZNZ010000014.1 coordinate 58,442, forward strand.
CTTGTCGTAGAGTTTCTTGCTCTTTGCAAGAGCTATCTCCACCTTTACTATACCGTTCTTGAAATACAATTTTAACGGTATTATTGTAAGCCGTTTTGTTGCCACTTCGCCGATCAGCTTCCTGATCTGATTTTTATGAAGAAGCAGCTTTCTTGGACGGACAGGATCAGGATTCGCCCTGTTGCCGAATTCGTAAGGCGCTATATGCGCGTTATACAGAAATAACTCATTGCCTTCCGCGCGCGCGAAACTATCGCTTAAGCTGGCATTACCTGTTCTTAACGATTTTACCTCAGTGCCCTTAAGCTCTATGCCGGCCTCAAAACTCTCCAGTATTGAGTAGCTGAAATGTGCCTTACGGTTTGATGAGACTATCTTGTCGGCCATCGCGGTTGTTTACTATAGCATTATTTTTGCTTAAAATCAAGAACCTTTGGCCGGATTGACAGTTATGGCATTTTGCGGTATACTAATTCGATTTAAGGTCCCTCGGCTGTTCCTATTCGTCGCAGCCTCGGGATGAAATTTATACATAAATTTCAGCGGAAGTGGTCGAGCGTACGAGGTCAAGCAACAACGCTCGACACAAAATACCTGAAACTCTGAGTAAGATTACTTTAAGCGGAAGTGGCCGAATGCCGCATGCGAAACTGCAGCATTCGACACAAAATACCTAAAACTCTGACTGAAAATGCTTTTAGCGGAAGTGGTCGAGCGTACGAGGTCAAGCAACAACGCTCGACACAAAATACCTAAACTCTGAGTGAAATTGCTTTTTGCGGAAGTGGTCGAGCGTATGAGGTCAAGCAACAACGCTCGACACAAAATACCTAAACTCTGAGTGAGATTGTTTT
>JBAZNZ010000015.1 GCA_041648975.1 Candidatus Omnitrophota bacterium
GACTCGGCCTTCGGTCTCGCTCGAAAAAGAATGTGAAATATTTTCAATGTGCTCATCATAACGTCGGCTTAGGTTTTATCTGCCCCCTCAGCAAAATTTCTTCGCCCTGTTATGGCGACGACGGCAACCGGCCACGTGGGTTGAGCCGTAAATTTTGATAACGTCTCGTTAATACCCAAAGCACTTAAGCGCCATAGTTACCATAAGAACGAGATAACAGAAATAGCACGGATAAAACTAAAGCACCCTTGAGATCAAAATTAGGCGAGGCCCACTGGCCGGTTAGCCCCATCGGCGCCAGGGCAAAGCGAAAAATTTTACGCCCTCTCTATCTCCTTGATAAATTCCAGGCTCTTTAGCCGGCGCTCTATGTGATAATCGAGGAATTTCCGGAGCATCGACTCGAGTTCCTTACCGACCTCCGCGGCGACCTTTACCCTCGCCACCCTCTCAAACGGAGAACTTCTTATATATTCGATGAACCTGGCTGTCCCGGGCAGGAAAGGCTTTGCCTCTTTATCAGAGTCGTAGCAATTCTTGCATATCAGGCCGCCGTGGCGAAAACTGAACCTTGCGTCCGCGATCACTTTCTGTCCGCAGTTAGCGCATATCTCCAGCGTAGGCATCAAACCGAGGATATGGAGCAATTTTATCTCGAAGATCCTCGCAACGCGTTTTGCGCTCGACTCCCCGGACAGCAGCTTCAGGCTGTTCAGTAAAAGGGCGAATACGTCAGGATTCTTGTCCCCTACCGACGTAACGGAATCGAGCAACTCTACTATATAGCCGGCGTAAGAGAGCCTCTCCAATGACTCCCGCACCGGACTAAAAAATTCCAACAGATCGCACTGGGATATGGTAAATATCTCACTGCGCTTACGCTCGTAAAAGACTACCTCGTCGTGAGCGAATATCTCAAAACTGCCGCCTCCGCATTGCGCGCGTGAACCTCTTACTCCGCGCACTATCCCCTTTATCTTTCCGAAATCCCTGGTATAGAATGTAAGTATGAGGCTGGTTTCCCTTAGATCCTGGCTGCGCAGTAGAATGCCTTCGGATTTTTGGATGGACATTGGATTTATCTTAACAACTGAAACACAAGGGTTGTGAGCAGGACTCCCACGATCCCGCCCGCTAAGACTTCCCACACCGTATGTACCGCATCTTTGACCCTGTGGCGCGCTATAAGGAAGGCCATAAGGAACGTCAGGACAAGGACTATGGAGTTATTGGTCAGGAATGTTATGACAGTCCAAATGGAAAAAGCCACTGCTGAATGGCCTGACGGCATTCCGCCCCTTAAAGGCGTACCCCTGTGAAATATCATTTTTCCTATAATGCTGACGCCAAAGACAAGGATGAGGGATATAAAAGTAATATGCCATGGCGATTGTCTTACCTTTGCCATCGCCTCTTCTATGTTGAACGGTATTCTCCTGGAAAAAAGTATATACCCGACAATAACCGCATTGATGGATGTGATCAGGACAACGCCCGCCCCTACATCCTTTATTATCCTCGCCATCGGATGGAATTCGCTCTTTACCATATCCACTATAAGCTCTATAGCAGTATTGACCATCTCGCTTGCCAACACTAGAGTTATGGTAATGCACATGATAAGTATTTCGAGATAAGAGAAATTCAGGAAAGCCCCGAGCAGGATAAGAAATAAAGCGGCCAAAAAGTGGATACGCATATTGCGTTCCGACTTCAACACGTAGATGAACCCCTCTACCGCGGCATTAAAACTTTCGACAAATCTTCTTTCTTCCGGATAAATTTTAATATGCTGGATTCCTTTCTTGACATCCTGGCCTTATCGGACGTCGTCTCATCATCATAGCCGAAGAGATGAAGGACGCCGTGAATCACGTATAGTGTTACTTCTTCCGCAACATCGGTTCCGAAAACAATGGAATTTTCCGCGGCCCTGTCAACCGATATAAATATCTCGCCGAAAAACAAGCGATAACCGAACTCGAGCCTCTCAATCCTGAAACTCAATACGTCTGTCGGCCGGGGCCGGTTCTTATATTTTTTATTCAGCGAACTTATCGCTCTATTGTCCAGGAAAACAATCTCTAACTCAGCCGCTCCGATTTTCTTTATATATCTTAAAACATGCGATACTATTTTTTTTATCGCGGCACAATTTAATTCGTACCGCCTGTTCAGGTTTACTATTTTAACTGTCTTGACTCTCAAATCTTGGCCCTTGGCCCTGCGACGCATTGAGCTCCGTTATTTCACTCTTTCATACGCATTTATTATATCCCGCGCAATTTTTAACCGGCTATTTAACTTCTTCTTCGGTCACCGTCACTTCGCTTCGTATCGTCGCGATAGTCTCCCGTCTCACCGGCGCGCTCTCTTTAACATATCCGCGCGGGGCGTCATTCCCCGTTTCTGACCCGACTCTGGGTTCGATGATCGATTTCTTGCTATCCAGCACAACCTTTCCGTCTTTTCCCTCCAGGAGATCAACGTCCATAGTGATCCAGGGGCGTTTCAGGTTGCTCCTGTCCTTAGCCGGCGGCGGATTGCCTAGCAGATATCCTCTATTCCCGGCATCTACTACTTGATCGACCCTCGGCGTCTCCGTAATATAAGGCTTGCTCATCGCCTCGCATCCGGTAAGAGTTATTGCGACACATGCAATCAGTACTAATAAACTTAAATTCCTCATGCACCCTCCTTATGATAGTTGTAAGTTTTAAGTTATAAGTTGTAAGTAAAAAATTCTTAGTTTACCGCAAACTTACAGCTTACAGCTTACACCTTATAACTTACGGCTTTTTGATTTTTATCCCCAACTCATTCAACTGTTTATCATCAACGGACGACGGCGCGCTCGTCATGGGGCATATAGCTTTCTGCGTCTTCGGGAAAGCTATGACGTCCCTGATAGATTCGCATCCGATAAAGAACGTCATGAGCCTGTCGAGCCCGAACGCTACCCCTCCGTGCGGAGGGGCGCCGTACCTGAAAGCGTCCAGCAAAAAGCCGAACCTTAGCCGTGCCTCTTCATCGCTGATACCGATCGTCTTAAATATAAGCTCCTGCATATTTTTCTGATGTATCCTTATGCTGCCGGAGCCTATCTCAGTGCCGTTTATGACCAGATCGTAAGACCGCGACCTTACCTTGTCCAGTGACTCGCTTTTTTCCAGGAACGACAGATCCTCGGGATGGACGGAAGTAAAAGGATGGTGCTCCGACTCCCACCTCTTCTCCTCTTCGTTATATTTAAATAACGGAAAATCGGTCACCCACAGGAAGTCAAACCTCTTCTCGTCGATGAGCTTAAGCCTTTTACCGAGAAGTTTGCGCAAAGCCGCCATAGAATCATAGGCCACTCTCTCTTTGTCCGCTACTATGAATATCATATCGCCGTCTTCCGCGGCCAATACATCCTTTATTGCGGATAGTTCTTCTTTGGAGAAGAACTTGTCTATCTGCGAACTTAAAGCGCCTTTTTCGACCTTGAAATTAGCGAGCCCTTTGGCGCCGTACTCTTTCACGAACTCTATCAGTTCATCGACCTGGCTGCGCGAATACGCCCCGCAAGTCTTCGCGTTTATCGCGATTATCCTGCCCTTCTTTTCGAGGACGCCCTGGAATATCTTGAATTTGCATCCCTTCACTATATCTGTTATCTCTTTAAGCTCAAGCCCAAACCGGGTATCCGGTTTGTCGCATCCGAATCGTGACATCGACTCGGCGTACTTCAAGCGCGGGAACGGCGTCTTCAGGTCCACGCCTACGGCGCCTTTGAATATCTTCTTCATTAGCCCTTCGGAGAGCTCGAATATATCATCTTCGGTCACAAACGACATCTCGATATCGAATTGGGTAAATTCCGGCTGCCTGTCGGCCCGTAAATCCTCATCCCTGAAACATTTCGCTATCTGGAAATACCTGTCGAACGCGGAGACCATCAATATCTGTTTAAATAATTGCGGCGATTGCGGGAGAGCGTAGAACATGCCCTGGTTAACCCTTGACGGGACCAGATAATCCCTCGCCCCTTCGGGGGTCGACTTTGTGAGGATCGGGGTCTCGACCTCGACGAAATTCCTCTCATCGAAATAGTCCCTGGCAAGCTTGCAGACTTTATGCCTTAAACGCAGGCTTTTCTGCATCGCGTTCCGGCGCAGGTCGAGATACCTGTATTTTAACCTGGCCTCTTCGGTGACCGCAATATTGTCCGTTATCTCGAACGGCGGCGTAGCCGCTGTATTCAGCACCTCCAGGGCGTTTGCCCGCACTTCCACCAGGCCGGTAGATATCTTTTTGTTCTGAGTGCCGTCGGGCCTCTTCTCAACAACACCCTCGACCTTGAATACGAATTCGGGGCGAAGGCCTTCCGCCTGCTTATGGACAACGGCTTCAAGCTGGGGATTGAAGACGACCTGGGTAATACCGTATCCGTCCCTGATATCTATGAAGATGATATTCCCGTGATCCCTCCGGCTGCCGACCCAGCCGCACAACTTCACTGTCTTACCTACATCCTTATCCGTCAGTTCACCGCAAGTATGTGTCCTCAGCATAATCTCTTCCTTATCTCATCAAGGACAGTTCCCCTTTCGACAGAGGACTGCTCTTTGCTGTTCATATCTCTCATTGTCACCTTGCCCTGCTTCAACTCGTCATCACCCATTATCAATACAAAGCGCGCGTTGTTCTTATCAGCCGCTCTCATCTGCGATTTCAATGAAGACTCCTTAGAATCGACGAGCACTATCACATTCATCTTGTCGCGGCCGTTCAGCGCGTCTCTTATCTCTTCCGACAACCTGAGACCCTCTATCTTAGCGTCGCTTCCAAGCGTAGCTACATAAACAACGCTGTTTTTCGAACTTATCTCTTTTTTATTACCCAGCGCCATTATCAGACGCTCCATCCCGATTGCGTACCCGACGGCGGGCGCGTCCGGGCCGCCCATCTCTTTTACGAGGTTATCGTACCTGCCTCCGGCTGCCAGGGCATCCTGGGCGCCTAAACCGTGATGAGTTATTTCGAACACAGTGCCTGTATAATAATCAAGCCCTCTGACGAGGTTCTTCGCCTCTTTAAAATCTACATTAAGCGACCTTAGGCTCTTCTTTACGGTATCGAAATGCGCCCTGCACGTATCGCATAAACTGGCCGTTATGTCCGGCGCGCCCCCCAATACTTCTATGCAGGACTCCTGTTTGCAGTCCAGGATCCTCAGGACATTATTCTGGGCCCTCTCCTTGCAATCCGCGCATAACCGCGCTTTTTCGCCCTTCAAATAAGAGGCCAATTTTTCCGAATACGCGGATTTGTCTTTTTTACATCCAAGGCTGTTCAGCTTTATGACAAAACCTTCCAGGTCGAATTTCCTGAGCATCTTGTCCAGCTGCATTATGACTTCTGAATCGGCAAACGGCGACACTGACCCTATCATCTCGACGCCTATCTGGTGGAACTGGCGCGAGCGCCCTTTTTGCGGCCTCTCGCTCCTGAACATCGGTCCGATATAATAGAGCCTGCCTTCCGGCAGGTTAGCGTCGAGCGAGTGTTCGATATAAGCCCTGACTATAGGAGCGGTTCCTTCGGGCCTCAAGCTGAGTGACCTGAGCTTTCTATCCTCAAAGGTGAACATCTCTTTCTTTACTATATCTGTGGTCTCGCCTATACTCCGCGTAAAAACAGTGGTCTCCTCCAGGATCGGGGTCCTTATCTCCCTGAACCCGTGGCTTTCGAGTTCTATACGGGCTATGCGCTCCAACTCCTGCCAGATCCCGATATCCTGAGGAAGGATATCCTCCATGCCCTTTACAGCCTTGTACGCCATCGGCGCCTCGTTCATTTGACTTTCTTCTTCATTATCATACCGGACTTGAATGAGACCACTTTTCTCTCGGGAACGGAGACAGCGGCTCCCGTCCTGGGATTTCTCGCCATCTTCGGCTTACGGCTCTTTACCTTGAAGACGCCAAAGTTACGCAACTCTACTGTCTTGCCCGCTGCCAGGGCTTGTATGACATGGTCGAGCGTCTTCTGCACGACCTGCTTGACATCCACCTGTTTCAAGGCCGTCTCTTCGGCGATCTTCAGGACTATATCTTTCTTTGTCATGTTCGGCTTCCTCCGTGTAATTTTATTCCGCCATCCTTACCTTCTCTCGAGCACCCTCTTGAAAAACACCCCTACAGGATTAAAGTCCTCCAGCCTTCTCTTCTTGTTTTTAAGCCTTTCGAGTATATTATTTAAAAATATGTATGAATCCTTCCAGTCATCTTCCAGCTTTTTTAAATTTTTCTCAGCCATGAAACGGACTCCTTCCATGGAAAGTATATCGTTGACAGGATCCGTCAGGCGGCCGTGCGGCACATATTTGAACTCAAGGGAACTTTTCAACTCGTCATACTTCAACCCTATCATAGCCTTTGTCTGGAGAAATGTCTCCTCGTCGTCTTTTGCTATCCTCTCCCTGGCTATTGTGCCGGAGTAGATGGAGTGGAATTTTGTCCAGAACTCCAGAAAACTCTTTACGGTCTTTATGTCGCATTCCGTCTTTTTGTCTATCATAAGCCCTGCCCAAGAATGTATAACATTTTAACCTGCAATGGGTTATGGTATCATTGCCGGGTAACGAAGTCAAGATTATATTAGATCCTGTTTATGTCCTGAAGCTCACCGCATCCCTGCCGAAGACCTTCTCTATATCCCTCACAAGCCCTTCATGCGGCTCTACGGAGAGCGTCCTGTTTATCGACACAAGCGTCCTTTTGCCGTCCGGTTTTTTAAAATTCAGATACACCGGAACCTTCCCGGGATATCTTGAAAGCACCCTTTTTAATTTATCGAGCGTGGTCGTCTCGAGCCCGGGCGTAACCAGATCTATAACGACCGTCTTCGTATATCTCATCTTGACCGATTCCAGAGCCGATATCTCGTTCGAGACTATCTTGGGTTCGTCCTCGCGCAGGTTAAGCCGCCCTTTCACAAATACTATGGCGTCCTGCTTGACGAGATTGGCCGCTTTCGAGAAAGTGCTCGGGAAGACAAGAACCTCTACGTCACCATCCAGGTCTTCCAGGGTCACGATAGCCATCTTTTCGCTGGTCTTCCTCGTAACCGTAAATTTCACCTTGCTTATTATCCCGCCGACCAGCACCTCATCCCCATCCCTGCGTCCCCTGAGCTCTGTCGTCGCGCATGTCGAATAAGTGCGCAGTATTTTTTCAAAGCGCGCCAACGGATGGTTCGTCACATAAAATCCCAGCATCTCTTTTTCGTACGCGAGCAACTGGTTCTCCGGCCACTCGGGTATGTTCGGTATCTCCTGATATGTCTTTTTGAAGTTCTCCTCATCCTCGAACTTATCGAAGAAAGAGAGCTGGCCATTCGACCTGTCTTTCTGTATGCCGCCGGCGACCTCAAGCGCCTTGTCGATCATAGCGGATAGCTGCGAACGGTAAAGGCCGAGCGAATCGAGCGCGCCGCATTTTATCAGGCTCTCGATGACTTTCCTGTTAACGAGCCTCAGGTCCACTCTTTCCGTAAACTCGTAAATGGATTTGAACTTGCCGCCCTTATCCCTTACGCCTATAATGGACTCTATCGCCCCCTGCCCGACATTTTTTACCGCGAGCAGACCGAACCGTATAGAGTCCCCGATTAATGTAAAATTTGCGTAACTCTCGTTCACATCCGGCGGAAGTATCTTAAGCCCCATCCTTTGAGATTCGCTTATATAGACAGCTATCTTATCCAGGTTGTCTTTTTCACTTGTGAGAAGCGCTGTCATGAATTCACCCGGATAGTTCGCCTTCAGGTACGAGGTCTGGTAGCTTATCATGGCATATGCCGCGCTGTGCGATTTATTAAAACCGTATCCGGCAAAATATTCTATCTGATCGAATATCCGGTCGGCCGTCCTCCTGTCGATCCTGTTCTTTAAACAGCCGTTCACGAAATGCGTCCTGACCTCGACCATCACTTCAGGAGTCTTTTTGGCCATAGCGCGTCTTAAGTTGTCGGCCTGAGCCAGGGTAAAACCGGCAAGGCTCGACGCTATCCTCATGGCCTGTTCCTGGAATAGTATTACCCCGTAAGTCTCTTTCAGTATCGGTTCCAGCAATTGATGGTCATAGCGCATCTTTACTTCGCCGTGTTTCCTCTTCATGAAGTCGTCAAGCATCCCGGAACCTATGGGGCCGGGCCTGAATAGCGCCAGGAGCGCGATCAGGTCTTCGAACTTTTCGGGTTTAAGTTTTTTAAGCAGATCCCTCATGCCGGAACTTTCCAGCTGGAAGACGCCGACGGATTCCGCATTGGTCAATAACTTATAGGTCTTTTTGTCTTCTGTGGGGACGTTGTCCAGATCGAGATCAATGCCTTTAGTGCGCTTGATTATCTTCTTAGCCTCGCTAATTACCGTCAGCGTCCTGAGGCCCAGCATGTCCATCTTAAGCATGCCTATCTTCTCAAGGGACGACATGGAATAGCCTGTTGTGATCTGTCCGTCCTGTATCTTATACAAAGGAACGTGGTTAACGAGAGGTTCCTCGCTTATAACGATCCCGGCAGCATGGGTCGAGGCATGTCTTGTGAGCCCCTCAAGGACTAGTGAAGTCTCTATTAGCTGCGCTATCTTCGAATCCATTTTATAAAGATTGCGGAGTTCCGGCTCCTGCTCCAGGGCGTGGGTAAGGGTCATGTTTAGGTCATTAGGGATGAGCTTGGCTATCTTGTCCACATCCGCATAGGGCATTCCCATGGCGCGCCCGGTATCTCTCACCACGGCCTTAGCCATCATAGTTCCGAACGTTATTATCTGCGCGACATTGTCCTTGGAATATTTTTTAACGACGTAATCTATGACTTCATTCCGCCTCTCGTAGCAGAAATCTATGTCGATATCGGGCATACTTACTCTTTCGGGGTTCAGGAACCTTTCGAAAAGAAGATCATACCTGAGAGGATCTATGCTGGTTATACCCAGGGCGTAGCTGACGACGCTTCCCGCCGCGCTTCCGCGGCCGGGACCCACGGGGATATGGTTCTCTTTGGCGTAGTGGACAAAGTCCCACGCTATCAGGAAATAGCTTGTATAACCGAGCTTCTCTATTATCTTCAACTCATGCTGGACGCGGTCGAGGACCGTCTTGTCGTCATCGGGATAACGCTTCTTCAAACCCTGGTCAACAAGTTCCCTGAGATATCCTTCCTTGGTCTTCCCTTCGGGTACCTTATAATTAGGAAGATGCGTCTTCTTGAAATCGAGCTCAAGATTGCATTTCTCGGCTATAGCTACCGTATTCTTAAGCGCTTCGGGCGCGGCGTCGCCGAACTTTCTCGCCATCTCATCCCGCGACTTGAAATAAAACTCTTCTGTCTGGAGGCGCATCCTGTTCGGATCGTCGAGAGTGGTCTGGGTCTGTATGCAGAGGAGCGCTTCGTGGGCCTTTGCGTGGTCCTTTTCTACATAATGGACATCGTTCGTAGCTACGAGTCCTATCCCCGTCTCCCTGGATAGCTTTATCAGTTCAGCATTGACGGTATCCTGTTCCGGGATCAGGTTGTCCTGTATCTCGAGATAAAAATTATCCTTGCCGAACATATCTTTGTATTCATCGATCGTCTTCCGCGCCTGGTCCAACTGATTTGTATAGATGAGGTGGGGTATCTCGCCCTTGAGGCAAGCCGACAGGCATATCAGCCCGTCTTTATGTTTGGCAAGCACCTCTTTGTCGATCCTCGGCCGGTAATAGAATCCCTCAAGGAATCCTATTGAGACGAGCTTCATGAGATTTCTGTATCCCGTTTCATTCTTAGCAAGCAGGACAAGGTGAAAAGATGCGTCGCTGATGCCGCGGCTCGATTTCTCGAACCTGGAATCGGGGGCGATATAGACCTCGCTGCCGATTATCGGTTTTACGCCGTTCTTCATGCATAGGTCATAGAATTCGATAGCGCCGAACATGTTGCCGTGGTCTGTCATGGCGCAGGCCGGCATCCTGTGTTCCTTGACCTTGTTCATGAGGGGTTCAAGAAGGCATGCGCCGTCAAGAAGGCTGTATTGGGTATGCACGTGAAGATGGACAAAATCGGAGTGTGTCATTTATAAGCTATAAGTTATAAGCCATAAGCTGTAAGTTTTTGCTTAAAGCTTACGGCTTAAAGCTTACGACTTACAACTTACAACTAAAATATTTTTCGCATTACTTCCCCATTCCAACCCGCTGAGCGGCCTGGAAGACTTTTCCTTCTGTCTGGATGGCCGGCGCAATGATGATCTCTGTCTTTTGCATCTGGCTTATGTCTTTCGCGCCGACGTTCCCCATAGATGTCTGCAAAGCGCCCATAAGGTTCTGCGAACCATCGTCAACCTTGGCCGGGCCGAACAATATCTCTTCGAGAGTGCCTGTAACGCCCACCCTTATCCTGGTGCCCCTCGGAAGGTTTGAGTGAGGCGTCGCCATCCCCCAATGATAACCCCTGCCCGGAGCTTCTTTAGATCTCGCGAACGCGCTGCCCACCATTACCGCGTCAGCGCCGCACGCGAAGGCCTTACATATATCGCCGCCCGTAGACATGCCGCCGTCCGTAATGATCGGCACATATTTTTTTGTCTTCTTGTAATAATCGTTCCTCGCCGCGGCGCAATCTATTGTGGCCGTAACTTGTGGAACACCTATGCCTAAAACACCCCTTGTCGTGCATGCCGCGCCCGGACCTATGCCGACCAGGAGGCCGCTTGCGCCGGTATCCATCAATTCAAGCGCAACTTCGTATGTCACGCAGTTCCCGATAATCACCGGTATCTTCATGGACTTGCAGAACTTATGGAAATCGAGGGCTTTATATTTCCTGGCTATATGCTTTACCGTAGTGACCGTGGACTGCACGATAAAAATATCCGCTCCTGCTTTCTCGGCTATCTTTCCGAATGCTTCAGCGCGCTGAGGGATAGAACTTACTACGGCCGGCACCTTGGCCTTTTTTATCTCCGCTATCCTTTTGAATACGAGATCCTCTTTTATGGGCTCTTCGTATATACCCTGGACAAGTCTCGTGGCTTCTTCGGGGGAGGCATGGGCGATCTTATCCAGGACCTCATTCGGATTTTCATAACGAGTCTGGACGCCCTCCAGGTTGAGAACGGCTATGCCGCCCAGCTTACCCATTGCTATAGCGAACTTTACATCCACCACGCCGTCCATAGCGGCAGCAAGGATAGGGACGTCATACTTCTTCCCGTCTATCTTCCAGGAAGCGTCTACCTCTTCAGGATTTATCGTTGCCCTTCCGGGAACGAGAGCGATCTCATCGAATCCGTAACAACGTCTTGCCTTTCTGCCTACCCCGATATAAAACTGTGCCATATAGAATATCTCCTAATTGTTAATATAATAGAATATTATGATATATAAATAATCGCGTTTTGTCAATTAAAACATTGGCTGTATAATAAGAATGGCCCCGAACTTCTTCGGGGCCATTCTCACTTAAAACTTACAGCTTATGGCTTACAGCTTTTTAATACATCCCTCCCATACCCCCCGGAGGCATCCCGCCCGGCATTCCCGCCGGCGCCTTCTCTTCTTCGGGAATATCGGTGACTATCGTTTCGGTCGTGATCATGAGCGCAGCTATGCTGGCCGCGTTCTGCAGAGCCGAACGGGTAACCTTCTTAGGATCGATCACACCGGCCGCTATCATATCGGTGTATACGTCCTTATCCGCGTCATAACCCTCGTTCGTCTTCATATCCTTCACCTTGTTTACGACCACTGAGCCTTCCTGGCCCGCGTTATTCGCTATCGTCCTGATCGGTTCCTCAAGCGCCCTCCTGATAATATCGACGCCTATCTGCTCGTCACCCGACAGTTTGAGCTTCGCGAGGCCATCGACACAACGCAATAGCGCTACGCCGCCGCCCGGGACTATACCCTCTTCGACAGCGGCTCTCGTCGCATGAAGAGCATCTTCCACTCTCGCCTTCTTCTCTTTCATCTCGGTCTCGGTCGCCGCTCCGACATTTATCACGGCCACTCCGCCGGCAAGCTTTGCGAGCCTCTCCTGTAGCTTCTCTTTGTCGTAATCGGAATCGGTGTCCTCGATCTGTTTGCGTATCTGCGCGATACGGGCCTGCAGGTCCGCAGACTTACCGGAACCTTCCACTATAGTTGTGTTGTCCTTATCGATCCTGACCCTTTTTGCCCGGCCGAGGTCTTCTATCTTCACGTTCTCGAGCTTTATTCCGAGGTCTTCGGTAATCGCCTTACCACCGGTGAGTATCGCGATATCTTCGAGCATCGCTTTTCTCCTGTCGCCGTATCCGGGGGCTTTTACGGCCGCCGTCTGCAAAGTGCCGCGGATCTTATTCACGACGAGCGTCGCGAGGACTTCTCCTTCAGTCTCTTCCGATATTATCAGAAGCGGCTTTCCGGCTCTCGCCACCTTTTCCAATAGAGGAAGGATATCTTTCATACTCGATATCTTCTTCTCGTGGATCAATATATAAGGATCGTCAAGGGAACATTCCATTTTTTCCGCGTCGGTCACAAAATAAGGAGAGAGATATCCCTGATCGAATTCCATACCCTCGACCAGTTCCAACTCTGTCTTTGATGCCTTACCTTCTTCTACCGTGATTACGCCGTCTTTGCCGACTTTTGTCATCGCCTCGGCGATCTGGTTGCCTATATCCTGGTCGTTATTCGCCGCGATCGATGCGACCTGCAGTATCTCTTTCTTGTCTTTCGGATTGACCGGCTTGGCGAGCTTCTTCAGGTCCTCAACAACCCGCTCGACAGCCTTCTCGATGCCGCGTTTCAGCGCCATCGGGTTCGCGCCGGCAGTGACGTTCTTCATGCCTTCCCTGAATATCGACTCGGCCAGGACTGTCGCCGTGGTCGTTCCGTCGCCGGCATTGTCAGAGGTCTTTGAAGCTACCTCTTTTACCAGCTCCGCGCCCATATTCTCATACGGATCCTTCAATTCGATCTCTTTCGCTACCGTCACGCCGTCTTTCGTTATAGTCGGCGCGCCGAACTTCTTGTCCAGAACTACGTTCCTTCCCTTAGGGCCAAGAGTGACCTTGACCGCCTTTGCCAGCTGCTCAACGCCTCTCAGGATCGCCCTGCGCGCTTCCTCGCTGTATAACAATTGTTTCGCCATTTTTAATCTCCTTTTTTACGCTTTGCGATTAAGCGATTACCCAAAGTCGTCTGACTTTAGTTATTAAGCAATTGGGTTTCTTTTTACTTAATCGCTTAATAACTTAATCACTTAACAATAGCCAGAATATCGTCCTCTTTAAGGATCAGGTATTCCTTGCTGTCGATTGTTATCTCGGTCCCGGTGTATTTCCCGAATAGGACCTTGTCGCCCACCTTCACTTCAGGCGGTATAGTCTTGCCTTCATCGGAGACCTTCCCTTTTCCCACAAACATCACTTCCGCTTCCTGCGGCTTCTCCTTGGCCGTATCCGGAAGGACTATCCCACCCTTCGTCACATCTTTGGCTTCTAAGACCTTTACAACGATCCTGTCCGCCAACGGCTGAATCTTCATACTCACACCTCCTCTGAAAATTTTGATAAAATTTTTACCCACAACTCTATTTAGCACTCACTCCAATAGAGTGCTAACAACGTGTATTATACAAAATCGGCGGATTTTGTCAACAGAAAAGTAAAAATTCTTTTATATAAAATATTTTGTGTCTGTTGATTTTTAGCAGCTTTACCGGCAGGTGCTCCTTCGGCTAATTTTGCCATCAAGAGTGTTTATGTAAGAGATGATTAAATGTGTCGTTGTTGCCCTTATGGTAACTATGGCGCCTATTATCTTGGGTAGTAGTTATTATCTTGGCAAAATTTAACGCCTCAAGAGCAACCTGCCGGTAGCTGCCTCGTGGCACAAAATATTTTACTTTGGCGAACGAGCTGGAAAATTTTACTGGGAAAGGCAGATAAAAACCTAAGCCGAAGTTATGATGAGCACATTGTCCCGCCTAGAGTAATACTAGAGACGGGACAGTGCTCACATAACTAGGCTTAGGTTTAATCGATGGAACGGCTGCGGAAATTTCAGTGCCACTGCCTGTCTGACCATGATTCATCATGCAGTCTGTCAAGTTCCTGCTGCATCTCAGCGAGTTTCCGATCCTGACGTATTTTTTTCCTGTCGGTGTATATACGCTGGAGATCCCCTTTGAATTCCCGGGCCTCAACCCACCGCTTGTCTGTGTCATGCCAATAATACTCAACCTTGCCAGTCGACCTGTTTATAAGGACAGGAACCTCATAGTCTCCAACCGGCACGTATTCTTCATTATAAGCCCCTTTGTCAGGCGCATGCGGGCCATCTTCCTGCCCGCCCGCAGTATTTACACTGAACGCACCGGTGATCAATATCGATATAATAGTCAGGCCGATACGCCCGTTCATGCGCACCTGGCCAGGCTTTTATATATCAAAAACAGCCCTCTTAGCGTAAGGTCCTCGTCCACGATGTTTATAGATTTAGCGTATCTTTTTACGAGCCCGGCGTTGCCTCCGGTCGCTATGACCTTTGCGCCTTTACCCAATATCTTCCGGTATTGCGAGACAAGGCCGTCGCACATCGCCCCAAACCCGAAAAGTATACCGCCGCGCATGCTATTGATCGTATCCTTACCTATTATATTGGAGACAGCCTTAAGTTCTACCTTCGGAAGGAGGGCCGTTCTATCATACAGGCTCTTTAGAGACATCTTTATGCCGGGCAATATAAGCCCTCCCAGATACTCGCCTTTTCCGGATACGATATCGAATGTTATCGCTGTGCCGAAGTCCACTATAACGCACGGGGCGCCGTATAACTTGTTTGCCGCAAAAGCGTTGACCAGCCTGTCCTGGCCCACCTCGCTCTTTACCTTGTATAAATTCTTTATAGGAACATCTACGTCTTTTCCCGTTATCCGTATAATTCGGCCGGGAGTCTTATTTAGATAGTAGACAAGCCGCGACAGAGCGAGCGGAACTACACTCGATATTATCACCTCGGTCACTTCGTGCGCCGTTACGCCGCACGACCCGAAAAATTGTTTAAAGAGCCTGTCGTATGAAGAGTATGCGGCTGTCGGGATCTTGCACTTTTCGGATAGGTGCTTGCAGCAAAACAGCCCCGCCGTAATATTCGTATTCCCTATATCGATCGTTAATATATTCTTCATGATCCAGCGTTCAATTTACCTTATTAATGTCACGTCCCCGGAAGAGACCCTTTCAAAAACCCCGGAATCGAGCCTGACGATGAGGGAGCCGTTCTCATCTATATCATGGGTAAGACCTTCGAAGGTCCTGTTCTGCAGGACCACTTTAACCCTTACTCCAAGCATCGATGACAGGCGTTTCCATTCCTCTATTATCGCCTTAAAACCTTCTCTCTTCAGGACCGCGTAATCTCTTTCCAGATATTCCAGTATCGCCTTTGCTATCTCCAGCCTGGCCAGGTCACCCGGCCTCCTGCCTTCCCGGCGCAATTCCGCCTTAAGGCTGGAAGCGCCTTTGGGAAGAGAGCGATCCGGCGTGTTCACATTTATGCCTATCCCCAAAACAAGAAAATCCACCTTATCCTGTTCCGCTTTCATCTCCGTAAGTATCCCGCATACCTTCCTGCCGTTCACCATTATGTCATTCGGCCATTTTATCATCGCGGCAAGGCCGGTCACCTCTCTGACCGCTCTTGCGACGGCCACTGCCGCGAGAAGCGTTATTCTGGGTATCTCGTTAGGAGCCATAACCGGCCGCAATATGCACGACAGATATACACCGCCGCGCGGCGGGGACGCCCAGTTCCTGCCGTGCCTGCCCTTGCCCTTCGCTTGCTCCTCCGCCAGTATCACGCACCCTTCCTTCATCCCTTTTTCAGCCAGCTCATACGCGATATCGTTCGTCGAATCGACCTTATTGTAGGATATGACCTCTTTGCCGAGGATTTTCGTATTCAATTTCCATTTTATCTCGCCGGGAATAAGCCTGTCGGGAACGCTTATGAGGCGATATCCCAGATGCGGGGAAGCCTCTATATCATACCCTTCATCCCTGAGTTTTTCTATGTGTTTCCAGATAGCCGCCCTGGAGATATCCGCAAGCTTGCAAAGCTCGTCGCTGGAAACATGCGTCTGGGTATTATTGCGCAATACATTCAGTATCTTCTCGTCCAGCATCATCCGTGTCCCAATCTATATTTATCTTTTAATTCCTTTATCTGGTCCCGCAGAACCGCCGCGCGCTCGAAATGCAGGTTCCTCGCGGCCACCTCCATATCATGTTGGAGTTCGCCTATCAGAGCAAGGACGTCATACTCTTCCGGTGTCTCCTCTACAACGGCGGCGATCACTTCCCGCGCCTTCTTATACGATTCTATACCTTCCCTTACGGCTTTGTCTATGGAACGCGGCGTTATGTTGTTCTCTTTGTTAAACTCCATCTGTATCTTGCGCCGCCTGTCAGACTCACCGATCGCCTTCTTCATCGACTTCGTGACCGTATCGGCATACATTATCACACGGCCATTGATATGCCTTGCCGCGCGGCCGGCTACTTGTATAAGGCTCGTGCCGCTGCGCAGGAAACCTTCCTTGTCCGCATCCAGTATGGCTACTAAGGACACCTCGGGCAGGTCCAACCCTTCCCTGAGAAGATTTATCCCGACAAGACAATCGAATTTATTCATCCTCAGGTCTCTTAATATCTCCACCCTCTCGATCGCGTCTATGTCGGAATGCAGATACTTTACCCTTAACTTAAAGTCGCTTAAATATCTCGTGAGCTCTTCAGCCAGCCGTTTGGTCAGGGTCGTGACAAGAATACGCTCTTTCTTCTTTGCCCTATCCCTGATCTCTTTCATAAGGTCATCCACCTGGTTCTTTGTGGGCCTTACCTCTATAGGAGGATCGATGAGGCCCGTAGGTCTTATGATCTGTTCGACAACGTTCTTCCCCGATAACCCCAGCTCATAATCGTCGGGCGTTGCGGAAACGAATATAGCGCGGCTTATGAACTTCTCGAACTCCTCAAATTTGAGCGGCCTGTTGTCGAGAGCGGACGGCAGCCTGAAACCGTATTCAACCAGCGTCTCCTTCCTCGCCCTATCGCCGTTATACATTCCCCTGACCTGCGGAATGGTGACATGCGATTCGTCTATGAAGATGAGCAGGTCTTTCGGAAAGTAATCGAGAAGACAATAAGGCCTGTGCCCGGCGCTCCTCCCGGACAGGTGCCTTGAATAGTTTTCTATCCCGCTGCAATAACCTATCTCCCTCATCATCTCGATATCATAATTCGTCCTCGATTCGAGCCTCTGCGCCTCCAGGAGTTTGTTCTGGTCGCGCAGCTCTTTCAGGCGCCCTTCGAGTTCTGTCTCTATTGAGACTATAGCCTTCTCTATCCTGTCGGGAGTAGTCACAAAATGCTTGGCCGGGTAAATACCTATTTTGCGCACACTTGTAATGACATTGCCTGTAAGTGGATTTATCTCATAAATATGGTCTATCTTATCTGCGGACTGTTCGATCCTGTAGGCCGTATTCATGTAAGCCGGGAAGACCTCGACCGTATCGCCTCTCGCCCTGAACGTCGACCTCTTGAGGTCGTAATCGTTCCTGCCATAATGAATCGATACGAGCTTCTTAAGTATCTGGTCGCGCGAAAGTTCTTCGCCTTCCTGCAGGAATACGAGCATCTGGCCGTATTCCTCCGGCGAGCCGAGGCCGTATATGCAGGATACGCTCGCTACAATAATGCAGTCTTCACGCGACATGAGAGAGCTCGTGGCCGACAGCCTCAGCCTGTCGATGTCCTCATTGATCGAAGAATCTTTTTCTATGTAAATGTCCGTATGCGGGATATAAGCTTCGGGCTGGTAATAATCGTAATAGCTGACAAAATACTCCACGGCATTTTCGGGAAAGAACTCCTTGAATTCACCGTAGAGCTGGGCCGCAAGCGTCTTGTTGTGGGATATCACCAGGGTCGGGCGGCCTATATTGGCTATGACGTTGGCCATGGTAAATGTTTTCCCGGATCCGGTGACCCCGAGAAGCGTCTGGAAGCGTTCCCCCTTATTCAGCGCGCCGGTAAGTTTATCTATCGCCTGCGGCTGGTCGCCCTCGGGCTTAAAACTTGATACAAGCCTAAATTTTGCCATTAATAACACCACTTTGTGTAATGTTAATTGTGTAATGCCTGCCTGCCGGCAGGCAGGTGTAATGCGGGTGTAATGGATTATTGTGTAAAGGAAGAGAATTTTCCATTACACATAGTTACATTCCACTATCATTACACATTACACTTTACACATTACACAATATCTAACGCCATATCGATCGCTTTGACAGAATTGGTAAGCGAACCGACCGAGATCATGTCCACTTTCGTCTTGGCATAATCCTCTATGTTCTCCAGCGTAATCCCGCCCGATGCTTCGAGGTAAGGCTTCACTTTCGCCAGCCTCTTTATCTCTACGCAGGCCTTCACTTCCCTTACCCCCATATTGTCGAGCATGATTATATCGGGCTTGCCTTCCAGGGCGTCATTAAATTGCTCTATGCTCGCAACCTCTATCTCTACGACCGTACCTTTTAAATTACCCTTCCTCGCGCGCTCTACTAATGTCTTAAGCCGCTTTCCCGCGCCCTGAGCTTCGATATGGTTATCCTTTATCAATACCTGGTCATACAGGCCCATCCTGTGGTTCGTTCCGCCGCCGGTAAAGACCGCGTATTTTTCCAGATACCTGAGAAGCGGCAGCGTCTTGCGCGTATCCATTACCTTAACGCCGTACGGCTTGGCCTTTTCGACGAATTGTCTCGTCCTGGTCGCGACGCCGCTTAAGAAAGAAAGAAAATTAAGCATCGTTCGCTCAGCCCTCAGTATCGAATCAAGGCGCCCTTCTAAGAACGCTGCCTCCTTGCCTCCCCCGACAAACACGCCGTCCCTGCAGTTAGGTTTGAACCTGACGCTGTAATCCATCTGGGACATAAGCCATTCGCATATCTCCAGCCCGCAGACGACGCAGTCCTCCCTGGCCACTATAACGGCATTTCGGCTTGTGATCTTATCTATGAGGACGTTAGTAGTTATATCACCCTTACCTATGTCCTCTTTCAACGCGGCCTTGATTATCGGCAATACCCTGTATTTATCGAGTTTCATAGATCGATGCTTATCCTTTTATTCTATCTCGCCCGTTGTATCGCTCTCGACGATATTCGGCGCGCCCGTATTCTCATCTACGTCGTCTCCGGGCGGCATCATCTGAGGGTTATCGACCCCGCAGCCGCCTTCATCAGCCCTTCTTTCCCCCTCGTCACCCAGATCTATAGGCTTCATGTTCTCCTCGGACTCGCTCTCGGAGGACGTCTTCTCTTCCGCGACAGTTTTATCGCCGCCCTCTTCCGCAGAACAATCCGGAACCGCGCACAGTCCGAAAATAGCGAACAAGACCAACAGCACATATTTCATAGAACAACCTCCTTATTTTAATTCCTTCACGTTATCTTTTATCTTCTTCAATTGTATTTCGAGTTCCGAGCGCCGTTCTCTCTGCTTGTCAACTACCTCTTTCGGGGCCTTGGACGTAAAGTTCCTGTCTTTGAGCCTTTTGCCGATCGCTTCGATCTCGCCTGTGATCCTCGTCCCTTCTTTCTTCAGCCTTCCCTTCTCTTTTTCGAAATCTATGACGCTTTCCAATGGCAGATACACCTCTATCTCGCCCACGACGCTGACTGCCGCGTTCTTCGGCTTCGACAGCTTGCCTATCTTAAGGTCCGCCGCCCTGGAAAGACGTTTTATCATATCCGCGTTCTCTGTAAGGAGCGCCTCATCGCGCTTGCCGTGCACGTTCATCATGACCGATATCTCAAACCTGGGCTCAATGTTCCAGACCGACCTCATGTTCCTTATCGAGGTGATCAGTCCGATAAGTTTCTTCATGCCGTCCTCGGCCTCTTTCGATATCATCTCTTTCTGGACATGCGGCCAGGGCTGGACCATTATGGATGCGCCTTGCGTATCTTTGCCCCTCGGCAATTTCTGCCATATCTCTTCCGTCACAAAAGGCATGAACGGATGGAGCATCCTAAGGGACTTCTCGAGGATCTTATACAACATCATTTGCGACGTCTTCTGGTCTATGGTCGATTTCGCTATCTCTATATACCAGTCACAGAACTCGTGCCACATGAACTCATATATGGAATTCGCCGCCTCATTGAACCTGTATGCGTCAAGGCATTCCCCGACATAGCCTAATGTGGAATAGAAACGCGACAGTATCCATCTCTCGGAAAGCGATAACCTGGCCGCTTTGAAGAATACGCATAAGTCCGCATCCACCTCACCGGCCTTCAGGTTCATGAGAATGAACCTGGAAGCGTTCCATATCTTGTTCGCGAAGTTCCGGCCGAGCTCGAATTTGCCTTCGGAAAGGAATACGTCCTGCCCCTGGGCGGTTATCGATATTATGCTGAAACGGAGCGCGTCAGTCCCGTACTTTGCGATCATATCGAGCGGGTCTATGACATTGCCGAGCGATTTCGACATCTTCGTTCCTGTTATATCCCTCACCGTTCCGTGTATATATACGTTCTTGAACGGGATATCGCCCATGAATTCATAACCGGCCATTATCATGCGCGCCACCCAGAAGAAGATGATCTCCTGCGCCGTAACAAGGGAATTTGTCGGATAAAAATATTTCAGATCCGGCGTCTCCCCGGGCCAGCCGAACGTCGAAAACGGCCAAAGCCACGAAGAGAACCATGTATCGAGCACATCAGGATCCTGCTCTATTTCAGTCGATCCGCATTCAGGGCATTTCTCCGGCTTCACTTTAGATACTATTATCCCTCTTTGTTTTGAATTTATAGTTTGAGATTTGGAATTTGTTTGGAATTTGGGATTTGGAATTTGGTCATTCCGCATACAACCATTACAGTAATAGACAGGTATGCGGTGCCCCCACCATATCTGCCTCGAGATACACCAATCCCTTATATTCTCCATCCAATCCAGATATACCTTAGTCCATCTTGCGGGGTAAAATTTTATCTTCCCCTTTTTGACTGCCTCTATAGCCGGTTCTGCCAGAGGTTTCATCTTGACGAACCATTGGGGAGAAAGCCTCGGCTCTACCATAGTATGGCACCGGTAACAGTGGCCCACCGCATGCCTGTGCGCCTCCGATTTTACGAATAGCCCCCGCTCTTTCAGGTCCTCAATGATCGCTTCTCTCGCCTCGAACCTGTCCATATTCTCATATTCGCCGCCGGTCGCGTTTATGGTCGCGTTGTCGTTCATCACATTTATCTGTTCCAGTCCGTGTTTCTTCCCAAGTTCGAAGTCCACAGGATCATGGGCAGGCGTGACCTTCAGCGCGCCTGTGCCGAACTTCAGGTCGACAAGCGGGTCGAATATTATCTTCAGTTCTCTGTCCAGAAGAGGAAGCATTATCGTCCTACCCTCCAGGTCCTTATATCTCTTATCCTTGGGATTCACCGCGATCGCGACGTCGCCCAACATCGTCTCAGGTCTTGTCGTCGCAACGATAACATGGTCCTCTCCTTTTTTGCCTGATCCGCCTTTTATCGGGTACTTTATATAATAGAGCATGCCGTCTACGTCTCTATGCTGCGACTCTTCATCGGATAATGCCGTCTGGCACCTCGGGCACCAGTTGATTATATAATTCCCTTTATAGATGAGCCCTTTTGCGTAAAGACGCGTGAATACCTCCAGGACAGCGTACGAGAGGCCTTTATCCATCGTAAAGCGCGTCCGTTCCCAGTCGCATGAACAGCCGAGCTTCTTAAGCTGCCTGATTATCGTAGAGCCGTATTCCTCTCTCCACTTCCATACCTCCTCCACGAACTTTTCCCTGCCGAGATCGTGCCTCTTGACCCCTTCCTTCGCGAGCTTCCTCTCGACGACATTCTGGGTCGCGATGCCCGCGTGGTCAGTCCCGGGCATCCATTCCGCCTCAAAGCCCTGCATCCTTTTAAATCGTATCAATATATCCTGGATGGTATCGTTAAGGGCATGGCCCATATGGAGAATTCCCGTGATATTCGGAGGAGGTATCACAATAGAATACGGCTTCTTCCCGGATTTCGGAGTCGCGTGAAAATAACCCTGATCTTCCCATGACTTATACAGCCTATCCTCTACTTCATAAGGATTATACGCCTTTGCCAATTCACCCGGATTCATATCTTTAGTCTTTTCCATGCTGTTTATTTATGCTCTCCAAGGTCATCTTCATGTTGGCCAGGTCTATCTTAAGATTGAAACGCCCCAGGAACGACATCCCCAACAACCCATCTTTGGATCCTATGCCGCCTATATCATCTACGATGATCGCGGCCATCACGTCATTGACCTCCGCTTCCTGGACCCGCACGCTCTTCAACATGAACAGCTTTGCGTCTATGGCGCGATTGTCGGCCACATGTAATTTGGCCATATCTTTGGTCGTATCCGCCAGGTCTACCCCCAACTCCTCGCCTATCTTCTTCGACAGCACAACAAGGGACGCGCCGGTATCCAGCACAAGGCTGACGTTTATACTATCATTCAACAGCGCATCGACGATTATGCCGTGCGATCCCTCGTCTCTCTTGACCTTGATCTCTTTCTTTCCGGACTCCGAGGCCGTTTTCCTCTGCTGCTCCTCCTCGATCTGCTTTTCATAGTCAGTGAAGCGTCTCTCGCGTTCCCTGAAAAACTCCTCTTCCTGCGCTTCAAGTTCCTTCTTCTTATTCTCCCACTTCTCGCGCAGCGCGAAAAGCTCCTCAGCCGTCGAACGGTATATCTCTTTTATCTGGTCTTTATTACACGTGATGGTGCCGAAACCGACATCGACCTCCACAGAATCTGCGCTCTCCGTCTTTATTACGCCTTCTATAGTGCCGCCGCTATTGAAATAGACGGTGTCCGCCCCGGAACCCGCCGCGCAGAATAAGGCGACGCCCGACATCACTGCAATGACTGCCGATATTTTCCCTGACATAATCACTTTCGCACCTTATTTCATGAACTTTGACAGTAACGCTATAGCCGTCTCATTATCGTCCGTCGAGACTACCATGCGCGAAGAGCCGCCGCAAGAACAGGCCGTTACGTATAAATATTTAATATCGATCTTGTTCTTGCGTAGCTCGGTAGTCACCACTTTCAACGCGCCCGGCTTGTTCTCGAGGTCAACGATAACGACCTCCGTCTCTTTGACCAACTTGTATCTCTTTTTCCTCAGGTCGTTTAAAATACGTATGTTAGCGTTGGTTACGAGCATGAGTTTAGCCGACTTCCCGGCCTCGTATCCTACGACCGCATCGACATTGATCCCGTTATTTGCCAGCATCATCGATATGTCCGCCAGCAGGCCTATCTTGTTCGTCGTATTTATCACTATCTCTTCGCCCAGATAAACGTTCTTTACCATATTCAACCTCCGGATTTTTCGCCATTTCCCGTTAACAGGTTATATCCTTTTATCATACCGTCGCATACAACCTGGACCATATTCCTGAACTCGCCCATGTCGCCCTTAGCGAGAGCGGTATAATATTTATGCCTGTCTTCGACCTGGATAAGCATGGGCGGATACCCCTTTGAAAGGGCCTGGGCCAGTATTATCAGCCTTCCCACCCTGCCGTTGCCGTCAAAGAAAGGATGTATCCCTTCAAATTCGTAATGGTCGTGCGCGATCTTCTTTATGGCGTCGTTGCCGTAACTGTTAACCCGCCCAAAAAAAGAACGCATCTTGACGGGTACGGCCTGCGCCGCCGGCACTATTAATTCCGTGTTCGTGACGTTGACGTGGCCTGTCCTGTACTTTCCGGGAAGCTTATTATTAAAATTATACAGAATGATCGAATGGAGCTTTAATATATACGCCTCATCGATCTTAAAGCCCGGCTTTATGGTCTCGAGCAGATACTTCAGGGCGTTATCGTGGTTCACGGCCTCCAGGACCTCAAAAAACTCCTTGCCCCTGACTTTCTTACCGTTTAT
This sequence comes from Candidatus Omnitrophota bacterium, assembly GCA_041648975.1. NCBI lineage: Bacteria > Pseudomonadati > Candidatus Omnitrophota > Candidatus Omnitrophota bacterium. The sequence continues at coordinate 24,047 of JBAZNZ010000015.1, forward strand.
CGCCATTTCGGTCTCTTTCATCGTCATGCGGCTGCCCTCAATGGCGTTGGAATTATAGGTCATCTCGAGAAAAAATCTTTCACGGACTTTCCGGTCGTCTTTAAGCTTTTTTATCGGGTCGCTCAGGCTTTTCTTAAGTCTCTCCACAAAACCTGAAAGGTCGACATGCTCCTTGAAAAGTTCGTCCAGGTGGCGCGACTGTGCCGGATGAGGCCGAACGCCCTTATCGATCCATCTGTAGACCGTCTTGTAGCTTACCTCCAAAAGCCGTGCGATCTCGGACCGCGAAACACCCGCTTCCTTAATCAGCCGGACTAGCTTATCTTTATCTGTAATTTCTATCCTTTTCATCGAATTTAACCTGCATTTGTCAATAGGACATTTATCCTATACCTAGACTTTAATAAAATATACCATATGTCCTATAATAAGTCAAGGACAGTCTTCATTTGCTACCTCCTGCCGGAAACCTCAATAGACCTGAAAGACGCCATGGCCGCTTCCTTGTATTTATCGAAGTTTATACTATCAGAGGCGGAATAGTTCAGGTTGAACAGCATTCCATCCGCGTCAAACAGGTAGAGCTCCTGCTTAACGCCGCCAGGGATCTCTATCTCTATCCTGGAAGCGTCATATCCGCACAGGCGGTCATCCGAAAGAAGAAATTTTCCTTCCGGAAAATGAAGTCTTTGGTCTTCGAGGAACTTCTGCCGGCCGGCCTGGATATCAACACCCTTACCTTTCACCGGTCTGACGAGTAGCTCTATGCCGGCGCCGCTATCCGGCGCGATAAAATACAAAACACTCCTGACGCCATCCGAATGGTCCTCTATCTTCCAGCCTTTAGGAGGAGAGAATGCAAAATAACCGTTCTTATCCTTACAGATACCGGCGTCGCGGCGCGTTGCGGCTGGCGAGGAAGCTGTTGTCAAACTCAGATAGCCTGCTAATAACACTAAAACAATAACAGGAGTTCTTCTGTTAAACAGGATCATAAATAATTGTTCATTTCGACGTTCCGGCCTTCGACCGTTCCGAATCCTTGAGAAGCTTATACTCCACCGAATCTACCAGGGCCTGCCAGGAAGCGTCTATGATATTTTCCGAAACCCCCATCGTCCACCAGGAATCGGCCTTGTCCTGTGATTGGATCAATACGCGGACCTTGGCGGCCGTCCCCTCTTTCTCGTCAAGGACCCTAACCTTGTAATCCATGAGGTGCATCTGGTCGAGGCTCGGGTAGAACTTCTTCAACGCCTTCCTCAAAGCGCTGTCGAGGGCATTCACAGGGCCGTCTCCTGTAGAGGCTGTGTGCTCCAGCTCTTTGCCGACCTTCAGCTTGATAACAACCTCCGAAGACATCTTGCCGTTTTTTTTCTTCTCCATGATTACCCTGAAATCTTCCAGGTCGAAGAAATTTTTGAACTTCTTCAATACCCGTTTAATCAGTAGCTCCAGGGAAGCTTCCGCGGCCTCAAAATGATACCCTTTATGCTCAAGATCCTGCAGGATCTTCAGGATCTTCTTAGACCCCTTCCCGTCCTTATCGATACCCAGATCCATCTCCTCCGCTTTCTTCAGGATGGTAGATTTTCCCGACAGCTCGGAGATCAAGAGTCTCCTGTGGTTCCCTATGCTATGAGGATCCACATGCTCGTAGGTCCTTGGATTCTTCAATATGGCGTTGACATGGACCCCCGCTTTGTGGGCGAACGCGCTGTTGCCGACATAAGGCTGGTTGTCCTGCAGTTTCATGTTGCACACATCCGCTACAAACCTGGAAACTTCCGTCAGCTCTTTAAGCGACAGGCCGGATACGCATGCCATGCCTAGTTTTAATTTTAGGTTGGCAATTATCGATACGAGGTTCGCGTTACCGCATCTCTCGCCGTAACCGTTCATGGTGCCCTGCGCCTGGACGCAGCCCGCCTGGACGGCGGCAATAGAATTCGCGACGGCCATATCGCAATCGTTATGAGCATGTATTCCCAGCGGAACAGAGATAGCGGCTTTGACCTCTTCGACTATCTCAAAAACCTGGGTAGTCATAGTGCCGCCGTTCGTATCGCACAATATGATCCTGGACGCGCCGGCCGCCTCAGCGGCCTTCAGGGTCTTAAGGGCGTATTCCTTATTACCCTTATATCCGTCAAAGAAATGTTCGGCGTCGTAGAAAACCTCGCGGCCTTTAGACCTTAAGAACCTGATAGAATCTTCTATCATCCTCAAATTCTCGTCGAGGTCGACATTGAAGACTTCTTCCACGTGGAGGTCCCAACTCTTACCGAAGATAGTAACGTACTTCGTCCCTGCCGCCACGAGGTTATTGAGCACCTTGTCCATCGAGGCCCTGGTGTGCGCGCGCCTGGTACTGCCGAAAGCGACAAGTTCTGAAAATCGCAGATGAAGGGATTTAGCCTTCTTAAAGAAGCTCATATCTTTCGGGTTCGCTCCGGGCCAACCGCCTTCGATAAAGTCTATGCCGAGCGCGTCCAGCTTCTCGCAGATCTTGAGCTTATCAACGACCGAAAAGGAAATCCCCTCCGACTGCGCCCCGTCGCGCAAAGTAGTGTCATACAGCTCGATTTTACCCATAGGTCCCTCTTTTTAGCTCTATTTTTTGCCCAATCCGAACTTCCCGTGGATCGCCCTCACGGCATCCTCGCCGCGCCTCTTCTCAACTATACAGGATATCTTTATCTCGCTCGTAGAGATCATTTCTATATTAATCTTGTTCTCCGCCAACGCCTCGAACATTTTCGCCGCGACGCCGGAATGGCTTCTCATGCCTATACCTACCACGGAGACCTTTGCTATATCCTTATCAAAGGTGATGTCACCGGCCCCGACCTTCTTCGACAGCTCCCTGGCGACTTTTATGGTCCTGTTAAGGTCCGTCGCGGGAACGGTAAATGACAGGTCGGTGGAACCGGTCCTGGAGACGTTCTGCACTATCATGTCAACGTTAATGCCGCCCTTGGCTATATCCTTGAATATCTTGGCAGCTATCCCCGGCTTGTCCGGGACATCGCAGATAGTGACCTTCGCCTCATCTTTATTTAACGCAACTCCGGAAACAACTATATTTTCCATCGCCCTTACCTCCTTGGAGATTATCGTCCCCGCCTTATTCGAAAATGTCGATCTGACATGTATGGGCACACCGAACTTCATAGCGAATTCGATCGAACGCGCCTGGAGTATCTGGGTCCCCAGGGACGCAAGTTCGAACATCTCCTCATAGCTTACCCTGTCCAGCTTCTTCGCGTCCTTTACCACCCTGGGGTCCGCTGTGAAGACGCCCTCAACATCCGTATTCATTTCGCACGATACCGCATTCAATACCTTAGCAAGCGCCACGGCGGTAAGGTTTGAGCCTCCCCTGCCGAGAGTCGTAATATCCTGGTTAACATTCACGCCCTGGAAGCCCGCTACTATCACGATCTTCTTTTTTTTCAGCTCTTCCACTATCCTTTTTGCGTTGATGTCCACGATCCTGGCCTTTGTGAAAGAGTCGTCTGTCATTATACCGACCTGAGCGCCTGTAAAAGATATAGCGTCAACGCCCAGCTTATGTATTGCCATCGCCAAAAGCGCGCACGATACCTGCTCACCTGTCGATATAAGCATGTCCAGCTCCCGCTCGGACGGCTGGGCTGTTATCTTATTGGCCAATGCTATCAACTCATCGGTAGTATGGCCGAGCGCGGAAACTACGACGACTACGTTGTAACCGTCTCTGGCGGTAGCTACGACCCGTCCGGCCACATGCTGTATGCGTTCGACATCAGCAACACTGGTCCCGCCGTATTTCTGGACGATGACCCCCTTATTCATATAACCACCTTCCGGCACTCTACGTTCGCGCTCTTCATCAAAGCTTCGGTAAGCGCCGCTCCCGACCTGAATTTTATCTTGCCGAGCGCGGCGTTTGATTCGCTGTAAATGTCAAATCCATTATGCCCGACGCCCTTCCCCGCCATAGCAAACGGCGCGGGATCGGAGACATGCGTCTTCAGCAAGACAGGCGTCGCGTGGTCCGACAATACCATTATCCTGAAATCCTTGGTCTGCTTCAGATATCTCCATACGGCGCCTACGACGAACTTGTCGAAATTCTCTATTGCGGTTATTTTCGCCCTTACGTCGCCGTTATGCCCGGCCTCGTCCGGTGATTCGACGTGGACAAATACAAAATCTTTACTTTTCAAAGACTCTAGGGCGTATTCCCCCTTACCCTGATAATTCGTATCGTAATAACCGGTCGCGCCCGGAACATTTATAAGTTCCAGGCCTATCAGTTTGCCGATGCCGTTAACAAGATCGACAGCCGAGATGACGGATCCGTCGAGGTCGAACATCCCCTTAAAGCTCGGCATGTTAGGATTGGTGCCCTGCCCCCATAACCATATCATGTTAGCGGGGTTCTCCTTAAGATCGACCCTTACCCTGTTAATCTCGTGCTTATCCAGGAACGGCCTCGAATCGTTCATAAGCCGCATTAAAGGCTCAGCGCCGTTACCTGCGGGGAGATGTTTCGAAACGCTCCCTCCCGTTATGTCGTGCGGCGGCGTGCATTCGACTTTCTTCAGTTCGTTCAATTCGCCTACCGACCTCGTCTTTATCACTACGAGGTTGCGGTAGCTCTTGCCGTGGTAAAATTTTATCGTCTGGGATCCGAGCTTTTCGTTCAAATACTCCATCAGCTTGGCCGACTCTTTATCGGAGATGTGGCCCGCGCTGTAATCGGCCATCGTATCGTTAGTAACAGTTACGAGATTACATCTGAACGCTATTTCGTCCGTATCGAGTTCTATGCCGATGTTAGCCGCTTCCAGCGGGCCCCTGCCTGTGTAATATGTCTTCGGGTCGTATCCCATTATAGAAAGATTCGCGATGTCGCTCGCGGGCTTCATGCCCCTCGGAACGGTCTTGACCAGCCCTATCATGCCGGACTTCACGATCTCATTGATATTCGGTATCTTGGCGACTTCAAGAGGTGTCTTGTTGTCAAGCTCAGGCATCGGGTAGTCACTCATACCGTCGCCTACAAGTATAGCGTATTTCATATTCAAAACCCCATCTCGCTGACTATCAGTTCAATTTTCGGCTCCAGAACCTTCGGCTTTTCAACGCTCGCTATTGCCCTGTCGGGATCCTTCAGGCCGTGGCCGGTCAGGACACAGACGATCTTCGCATTAGCCTTCTTAAAATATCCTTTTTTAGCCAATTTCAATATGCCCGCAACGCTCGCCGCGCTCGCAGGCTCGACAAAAACCCCTTCTTTAGCAGCAAGCAATTTGTATGCCGCGAGGATTTCCTCGTCGGTGACAGCGTCTATCAGGCCGCCCGACTCGTCTCGGGCTAATTCGGCCTGTTTCCAGCTTGCCGGGTTGCCGATCTTGATAGCTGTCGCGATGGTCTTAGGGTCCTTAACCGGATGGCCAAGAACTATCGGGGCCGCACCCTCCGCCTGAAAACCCAGCATCTTCGGCAGCGTTTTACTAAAACCTGCATGCTTATATTCTTTGTAACCTTTCCAATACGCGGTTATGTTCCCGGCGTTTCCTACGGGGATCGCGTGAAAATCGGGCGCGTCGCCGAGACAATCGCATATCTCGAACGAACCGGTCTTCTGCCCTTCGATCCTGTAAGGATTGATTGAATTTACCAGGGTCAGCGGATATTTTTTAGTTATATCCCTGACCAATTCCAGCGCGTCATCGAAATTCCCCTTCACCGCAATTACCTTTGCCCCGTGGATCATAGCCTGCGACAGTTTACCGAGCGCGATCGAGCCCTCGGGTATCAGCACTACCGCCTTGAGGCCCGCCTTTGCGGCATAAGCCGCGGCAGATGCCGAAGTGTTGCCGGTAGACGCGCACATCACCGCCTTTGACCCTTCTTCCATGGCTTTGGAAATAGCGAGGGTCATACCCCGGTCTTTGAATGAACCGGTAGGATTCAGCCCCTCATACTTCAGGTAGACCTCCGCGCTTTCTCCTATCATGGCCGACAGATGAAGCGCGCGGATCAGCGGCGTATTACCCTCTTTCAGCGTGATTACCGGGGTTTTACCGGTTATCGGTAAAAATTTCTTATACTTTTCAATAATACCGTTCCATATTTCCATACGTTACCTCTCGACCCTTATCAGGACCGATTTCTTCTTCATAGCGTTCAACTTGTCTATCTCTTTTATCGCCTTAGCCATGTCACGCTCGCGCGCCTCATGGGTCATCATGACTATCGGAACGACTTTAGAGCTCTTCTTCTGTTTCTGGGAAACGCTTGCTATGCTTATCTTATACTTCGCGAGTATGCCTGATATCCTGGCCAGGACTCCGGGCTTATCGATCGCCGAGAACCTTATGTAGTATCTGGTCTTTATATCATCCATCGCCCTTATCGACTTGACGTCTTTTTTGAAACCGACGCAGCAATCTACCTTGGCGCCGTCCTTAGCTATATGCTTCGATATAGCGATGATGTCGCTCACAACGGCGCTCGAGGTCGGTTCGGCGCCCGCGCCCTTCCCATAGAAAAGATTTTCACCCGCAAGGTCGCCCTTTACAAATATCGCGTTATACACGCCGTTCACGTTCGATAGCATATGCGATTCCGGTATAAGCGTCGGGTGGACCCTAAGCTCAAGCGAATCTCCGTACCTCTTAGCAATCGCCAGGAGCTTTATTACGTACCCGAGTTCTTTCGCGTACGTTATGTCTCCGGCTTCGATATTGGTAATGCCTTCTGTATAAATACCGCCGGCCTTGACGGACGCGCCGAAGCCCAGCAGCGCGAGAACGGATAATTTGTGGCTCGAGTCTCCGCCGCTTATGTCAAGATACGGGTCGGCCTCTGCGTAACCCAGCTTCTGGGCCATCTCCAGCGCCTCTTTGAAATCGAGGCCGTCCTGGGCCATCTTCGACAATATGAAATTACTGGTCCCGTTTATTATCCCGTATATTACCTCAAACCTGTTAGCGACGAAGCCCTCCTTCATCGCGCGGATTATGGGGATGCCTCCGCCGACACTCGCCTCAAAACCTACGCACAGCCCTAGCGCGTTCGAGAGGTTGAATATCTCGTATCCGGAATCCGACAATAGCGCCTTATTGGCCGTTACGACATGTTTCCCCTGGCGCAGCGCTTCCAGGACGACGTCCTTTGCCGGCCTTATCCCGCCTATGAGTTCTACGATTATATCTATCTTCGGGTCATACAGGACCTTCCCTATAGACCTGGTAAGCGTCTTCCTGTCCACTTTTACAGGACGCTTCGCCTTCAGGTCCTTATCGCATATCAAGGAGACCGTAACATCCACATCACTCTTGTCGCGCAAAAAAGCCCGCCGTGACTTCAGCGCCTTGACTACGCCCGCGCCGATTTTGCCGAAACCGATAATTCCTATTTTTATCTTTTTCATGTCTTTCCTCGAAAAATCGTTATGGTCGGGGCGGGCGGATTCGAACCGCCGACCCCTTGCACCCCAAGCAAGTGCTCTAGCCAATCTGCGCTACGCCCCGCCAAAACAATTTTTTGTTACCGCAAACCCATCATCACTAAGCCCCGTCCTCCATCTTTGGCGTTCGGGTCATGAGGTCATGGACCGCTCTTTTAGGGTCCTTGTTCTCGTAAAGCACTTTATATATCTCTACCGTTATCGGCATCTCCACTTTATGCTTCTTAGAGAGATCATAGGCCGCCTTCGAGGTCGCCACTCCTTCAATGACCATATCGGTCTCTTTCAGCACATCTTTCAGTTTTTTGCCCAGGCCGATCTGTTCTCCAAGCCACCTGTTCCTGGAATACTGGCTTATGCATGTCGTCGTAAGATCGCCGAGGCCGCTTAATCCGTAAAACGTCTCTTTCTTCGCTCCCATTGCCGCGCCAAGCCGCACTATCTCGACCAGCCCCCGGGTAAGGAGCGCCGCCTTCGCGTTGGTTCCGAATCCGAGAGCGTCGCTCGCGCCTGCGGCTATCGCGACTATGTTCTTCAAAGCGCCGCCGAGCTCAACGCCCTTGATATCATTCGTAGTGTATATTCTGAACCGGTCGGTCATAAAGACTTCCTGCAGTTGCCGGGCAAGCCCGAGATCCTCCGACGATATGACAGCCGTAGTGGGGACTCCGTTGGCCACCTCGAGCGCTATGGTCGGCCCGGAAAGCACCGCAGGAGGCCTGCTGCCCATAACCTCGTGTATGACTTCGGACATCCGCATAAGCGTATCGTTCTCTATTCCTTTGGTGACGCTTATGAGAGCTTTATCTGCCGTATTTTCTTTCTTCAATTCATTCAGCACGCCCCTCATGAACTGCGAAGGCACGGCCAGCGCGATGAGGTCCTTGCCATATACGGCGTCCTTCATGGACGCGGTAAAACCTACATTATTCGGCATCTTTACGCCGGGAAGGAATTTGAGATTCTCCCTGCCGCGCTTCAATATCTCTATATAATCGGGAAAAGCGCCCCACATAGTGACATCGAACCCCTTATTTGCCAATAAGATAGCAAGAGTCGTGCCCCATCCGCCGTCGCCTATAATAGAGATATTATTTATTCTATTCATATATATAATAATATTTGGATATAAGAAATTTAATATATCATAAGGACAGCAAAAATGTCAATGAAGAAAAGCTCATATTTTCTGCCACTTGAGTAGCGAAAAATCTTACTAGGGAAACAGATAAAAACCTAAGCCGACGTTATGATGAGCACATTGAAAATATTAGGTCTTTGTGATGGAGAAAAACGGTTATATATAACAATGTTTTGATATTAAAAGAGCCAAGGCTGTCTGAGGCCGGATCATCGTCCCGCCAAAGGCGGGCCTGCCCGCCTGACACAGTCGAAGCCGGGCAGGCGGGACGCCGGCCGAGTTGCCGCAGGCTCCCGTTTTTCGACTGAACAAAGACCGACCCTGTAGTATGAGAGTGGGGAAATATTTTCAGTGCTCACATAACTAGGCTTAGGTTAGAGCAGGAATAGTAAAATCTTTCGCGGATTACTTCTTATATTTGCCGATGAGTTGACCCCGGCCCAGAGCTGGAGGGCGCGGCCAGTATCGACGTCCTTCGCCTCATTTCGACACCTCAAGCTGGTACAGGTCGGCAGCCGTTCCCGTCAACCAAAGATGTTTACCGTCCCACGCTATACCTGTCGCCCTGTTCACAGCCGAAATAAAAGCGCCTATGATTTCATATCTATCAACGTCTATCTTGTAGACTATCTTGTCGAACCAGCTCGTTATCCATAAATTTTTACCGTCCCACGCCATCTGGCACGGTTCCTGGATATACTTGATCTCCACCTTCTTTATAATATTGGCGTTCTCGTTCATCTCAAGAAGATGGAATTTAGTGCCCATTCCGCGCGTCCACGTTATTACGAATAAGCGGCTTCCGGTCCATACGACGCCTGCCGGAAAGGACGGCGCAAGCGAAACCTCGAGGCCGTCCGGCACCATCTCGTCATTCTCGATGCGGACCCGGTAAAGTTTACGCGCCTGCCAATCGGTCACAAAATATACGTCGCCGGACTTCCTCGTGATCCCTTCGGTGAAACTCCCTATCGGTTTGATGTCGCGAACGTGCAGGCCGCTCATTGCGTCGACAACCCATACATTGCCGTTCAACCCCTTAGCGACGGGGCCGTTCGCCACCCATATGTCGGCGCCGTTCCAGAAAAGCCCTTCATGATAACCCTTTTCAAGCTTGATCTCACGCAGTACCTTAACTGGTATCTCCTTGAATTGTTTTCCCTTATTAAGCTGGTCCGTTTGTGTCCCGGCATGAACAATATCCGCGGATAAAAATATCAGCGCTAAGATAACCGCGTTAATAAACTTCGGTTGCATTCGTCTCATCTGCGGGTTCCCTTGCCTCATTCACACGGGTTTTAAGTTCGTCTATCTCTTTTTTGAGCTCGACATTCTCCGCCTCCAGTTTCTGAAGACGGCGGTCTACCTCCACGAATTTCCTCGACGAAAACTCTTCCGCGCTTTCAAGGATGAACGTAGTGGCATTGCGCTGATGCATCTTCGCGCCTTTCGGCATCAGTATGGTGACGTCATTATTGACCTTTCTTGCCTCCATCCCGGGAGGTATCGACACGTCGGGCGTTGAACCGTTACCCTGCATGTCATTCTCCGCGAATATAATAGCCGGACAGATAAATGCGATCGATACGACCGCCAAAACCATCACTCCTCTCATAAACGTCTCCTGTCTTTTTGGCATAGGCCCTTACTTAAGGCAACGCCGGAGAATCTCTCCGGGGATATTATTTAATATATAATAACACAGATAGCAATGGTTTGTCGTCTTTCCGGGAAATTTCACTCCCAGGCGCTCGAGTTTTTTACGTATCTCGGTAAGGCCCGAATCGAATACCGCGGCAACAAACCTGTTTGAGCCGGCCCTGCGTAATATATCCGCGGCGGAATCGCGTTTTATATTCCCTATGGTCAGGATTTCGGAATCAGCCGCGTATCCGCAGCACGGCTTCACTTTGCCGTCGGGCATCACAAAAAACGCGTTACCGGGCCCTTTACAATAGTCCTCTTTGAACCACCGGCCGCCCCATGGATCTTTGAGCCTTCCGGCCTTTCCGACGGGAGACAATTCAATGTTGGATACCCTCACAAAAACGGAATCGTTCCTGATGCAGTGCGAACCTCGGCCTGCCCGCGCATAACCGGCGCCCAATAAACGAGCCAGGATCCGAAGCATTCGATCCGTAGCTTTGTCGCGCGCGCCTGTCGTCCTTGCGATCGACACTATATCCGGCCTCTGCCATATAGACACGGCTGTTTCAATAAATCGAGCCGCTTTCTTCAGATCCTGCTTATGGAATGCGTCTACGCTCACGCATATCGAACCGTCGTATCCTGCCTTGCGCAGACGCGCCAGCGCGCCGTCGAGGTGCGAGCCGGACTTATACCATACGCCGTTGGTCATTATCCTGTCGAATAGCATGCCTTCGCTCACGGCTTTTCTCGTGAGAGAACATAAAAAATCCGGAGCGAGAAAAGGTTCGCCTCCGGTAAAACCGACGTATTTAATGCCTATTTTCCCGCATCCTGCCAAAAACCTTTCAGCCGTTCCGACGGATAGGTTAGGCCCGGTCTTTGCGGAGGTACAATGCGGGCACGCAAGGTTGCACCGCGCGGTGGGAGAAAAGAGCACTTCCTCCGGATCGAATCCCATAAGATAGGGTCTGTCTTTAGTAGTTCTCGGCCAGCTGCTCGTAATAGGCCTGTGGATGTTTGCACGCCGGGCATTCGCGCGGGGCCTCGGCGCCCTCAAAGACGTAACCGCAGTTTATACAATGCCATTTAACAGGTGTCCGCTTCTTGAACACCTCATTGCCGGAAATGTTATTGATAAGCTTCCTGTATCTCGATTCATGGAACTTCTCGACTTTGGAGATCTGCTCAAACGACCTCGCGATCTCCGGGAACCCTTCATCCGCGGCTGTCTTCGAAAAATCGGCATAGAGCGTCGTCCACTCCAGATTCTCGCCTGCCGCCGCGGCCTCAAGATTAGACTTAGCGTCTTTGATCTGGCCGGCCGGATATGAAGCCGTTATCGACACATCGCCGCCCTGCAGATATTTGAAGAATACCTTCGCGTGTTCTTTTTCGTTCTCGGCCGTCTCCGTGAAAATATTGGCGATCTGCTCAAATCCTTCTTTCCTGGCCGCGCTAGCGAAGTACGTATACCTGTTTCTGGCCTGCGACTCTCCCGCAAAAGCAGCCAAAAGATTTTTCTCTGTCTTCGTCCCCTTTATCGATTTCGTTGATGCTGCTTTTTCGTCAGCTGTCTTTGCCATAAATGTCTCCTTTATGAGATCGGTTGCGCTGTCAATACCTGCACATCCTGCGATGTACCGATATTCTTTGTCTCCAGCTTTGAGTCTATCTTTTTATTGATGCCTTTCAATACTTGCCCGGGCCCTATCTCAAGGAATAGTTTTACGCCCGTCCGGACTACCGACCTGACGGATTCTTCCCATAGAGTCCTTGTATTTACCTGCGCTATCAAGTTTTCTTTTATCTTTGCCGGGTCGGTCTGGACTTTCGCGTCGACGTTCGATATGAACGGTATCCTCGGCGGCAGTATCTGGATCTTTTCAATATAGTCCTTCAGCTTGTCCCGCGCGTGGGTCATGAGCGACGAATGGAACGGGCCGCTTACATCGAGCATCAGGACGCGTTTGGCGCCTTTCTCTTTCGCAAGGCTCGCAAAAAGCTCGATATTAGACGTCTTGCCGGAAACTACGACCTGCCCGGGACAATTGAGGTTCGCTATCTCGCAACCGAATCCTTTGCACAATTCCTCGACGAGATTAAGGTCCATCCCTATAACGCATGCCATCTTGCCTGGGTTCTTCTTCGACGCGTCCTCCATCAGCTCGCCGCGTTTCCTGACGAGTACCAGCGCATCCTCGAATGACATGCTTCCGCATGCCACAAGCGCAGTGTATTCGCCCAGGCTCAAGCCCAGGCTGAACTTAGACGTGACCTGCCCATAATAAGAGGAAGACTCAAATACCCTCAGGGCCGCGACGCTTGCGGTAAGTATAGCCGGTTGGCTGTTCTGCGTAGTAGATAGGATCTCCTGCGGACCTTCGAAACATAATTTAGTCAGGTCGAATTTCAGGACAGAGTTTGCCCTGTCAAATACATCTTTCGCCTGAGAGAAACCGGCATACAGGTCTTTGCCCATACCAACGGATTGCGCGCCCTGTCCCGGAAATATCAACGCTGCGTCTGCCATTGTCTCACCACTCTATTACGATTGCGCCCCACGTCAGCCCGCCGCCGAACGCGTCCAGAAGCAGCTTCTCGCCCTTCTTGACCCTGCCTTCTTTGATCGCCTCGACCAGCGCAACGGCGCTCGACGCAGCCGACATATTGCCGTATTTATCGATATTCAAATATATCTTGTCCGGCGTCAACCCCATCCTCTTCGCCACGGCGTTCAGTATCCTGATGTTGGCCTGATGAGGTATTACCAGGGCGATATCTTTAGCCGTCAGCCCGAGAGGTTTTGTCGCTTCAAGCGCGGCGTCGGCCATTATCTTGACGGCATGTTTGAAGAGTTCTGTGCCGTTCATTTTAATGAAATGAAGCTTGTCTTCGACCGTCTTCTTGCTGGCCGGCATCCTGGAGCCGCCCGCCGGAAGTTTGATGAGTTCGCCCTGTTTCCCGTTAGCGCCGAGGTAGACCGACAATATCCCGCCGCGCTCTACCGGCCCCAGCACGGCGGCGCCCGCCCCGTCTCCGAATAAGACGCAGGTCGCGCGGTCGCTCCAGTCCGTTATCGCCGAGAGTTTTTCCGCGGCTATCACGAGCGCGTGCTTATAAGTTCCCGAGGAGATAAATTTATCGGCTATCGCGAGCCCGTATATGAAGCCGGAACAGGCTACGCTTATATCGAACGCGGGAACCGTCCTCGCGCCTATCTTTTCCTGGACGAGACACGCCGTCGCCGGAAAGAACATATCCGGCGTAATGGTCGCTACGATGATGAGGTCTATATCCTCTGGTTTCAGATTGGCGTCTTTGAGAGCCCTCTTGGCCGCCTCCGTTGCCATATCGCTCGTCGCTTCGTCGGGCCGGGCTATCCTGCGCTCTTTGATTCCCGTCCTCGTGGTGATCCATTCGTCGGTAGTATCGACCATCTTTTCCAGGTCCTTATTGGTGAGCACCTTTTCCGGGAGATACGACCCCAGCCCCAATATGCCTGTCTTGATTTTTTCACACATATCAATAACTCTCCAATTCCTCTACGATATGTTTGTTCACATCCAGGTCCTTGAACTCGCCGGCTACCCTTATAGCGTTCTTTATCGCCTTGGGGCTGGACGAGCCGTGGCTTATGATACATCTTCCGTCTACGCCCAAAAGCGGCGCTCCGCCGTACTCCGAATAATCCATCTTCTTCTTCAGTTCGTTAAACGCGGAGCTCGCGAGCGCGGCGCCCAGCGTGGCGATTATATTGGACTTTATCTCATGCTTAAGAAGTTTCACGATTGTATCCACTACGCTCTCCGAGACCTTGAGTATGACATTGCCGACGAACCCATCGCACAGGACTATGTCGGCGGTACCGGCATATATATCGCGTCCTTCCATGTTCCCGATGAAGTTGAGTTTTGATTCGCTGAGAAGCGTGTGGGTCTCTTTAACGAATTCCGTCCCTTTGGACTCCTCCTCGCCTACATTCAGCAGTCCCACTTTGGGATTCGATTTCCGCAGGATGTACCTGCAATACGCGTCCGCCATAATGCCGTACTGGAGAAGATGGATCGGCTTGGGATCTATATTCGCGCCGACGTCGATTATCACCGAAGGTCCGGCGAGGGTCGGTATTACTATGGCTATGCCAGGACGCTCGATGCCCGGCAAAAGTCTCAAAGAGAGCGTGGCCGCGCAAACAACCGCCCCCGTATTGCCGGCGCTGATGAAACTGTCCGCCTGTTCCCTCTTTATAAGGTCGAGTCCGACGACTATAGATGAATGGCGCTTGCGCCTTACGGAGATGGCGGCAGGCTCATGCATCTCTATCCTCTCGGGCGCGTGCAACACGGTTATCTTTGACGAATAGTCCTTATATTTGTTCAATTCGGCCCTGATCGTCTTCTCGTCGCCTACAAGGATCAGGTCATGGCCGAGTTCCTCTACGGCCTGGATCGCCCCTTCGACCTCTACGACGGGCGCCCTATCGCTACCCATTGCATCGATCACTATCTTCATATCTTTCTCTTCCTTATTATTGCTTCTTTTTCGTCTTTTTTTCTTTCATCATGACGACCGGCTTACCGTTATAATAACCGCAGTGAGGGCAAACACGGTGCGGTATCCTTACCTTTTTGCAGTTAGTGCATACGGCAAGGTCCTGCATGAATACCTTACTGTTCGCGCTGCGTCTTTTATCTCTCCGCGCCTTAGAGTGTTTTCTTTTTGGTAGTGCCATTGTTCCTCCTTTAATAACTTCTGTCTTTTACAATTTGATACGTATCGTGCGCTATCAGCAACTCTTCGTTCGTAGGTATTATCAAAAATCTCACCTTGCGCCCGACTATCCCCTTGATCTCCCTCATGATCCGCTTTACCAGCCAAGGATTATGTTCTCCTATTCCGGCCGTAAATATCACCGCGTCCAATCTTCCAAGCACCGCCTGGTAAGAACCGATATATTTCTTTGCCCTGTAGATGAACATGTCTATGGCCAGCTTGGACCTTAGGGCCTTCTCGCCCCTGCCTTTTGAGGCCTTCAATATGTCGCGCATGTCGTTGCTGACGCCCGATATCCCGAGAAGGCCGCTCTCTTTGTTCAATATATCGTTGACCCGGTTAAACGACAGGTTCTCTTTTTCCAGCAGGTACAATACGGCAGCCGGGTCGAGATCGCCCGACCGCGTCCCCATCAAAAGTCCTTCCAGCGGCGTAAATCCCATCGATGTATCTACGGACTTGCCTCCGTCGACCGCGGTCATGCTGCAGCCGTTCCCGAGATGGCACGTTATTAGCTTCAGGCTCTTCAGGGGGCGCTTCAGGATACGTCCTGCCTCTTCGGTCACGAACTTGTGGCTAGTCCCGTGAAAACCGTATCTCCTTATGCCGTAATTTTTGTAATATTCGAAAGGCAGGCCGTACAGGAACGCCACTTCGGGCATCGTCTGGTGGAAAGATGTATCGAAAACCGCCGCCTGGGGCACACCCTTAAGTATCTGCAGGCACGCTTCTATTCCCAGGAGCGCCGGCGGATTATGGAGCGGCGCAAGTTCGCTGTATTTTTGTATTGAGCGCAGCACCTTCGCCGTGATGAGGGTCGACTCCTTGAACTCCTCTCCTCCGTGGACAACGCGATGGCCTATGCCGGCTATATCGCCTTTAGACGATATCACCCCATAGCGCTTATCGCTCAGGATACTGACTATCATGCCGATAGCGGCGTGATGGTCGTTACAGAGGACGTTCTTGTTTAAGGAAGGGCTGCCTTCTTTCTGGTGACACAACGTCGAACCCGCCTGGCCTATACGCTCTACGACGCCTTTCGCCAAAGACTGTTTCTTTTTAATATCGAACACCTGGTATTTCGCGGACGAACTGCCGCAATTTATAACTAGGATTATCATGCCGCCCTTATCGCCGTTATCGCTACTGCATCGACGATGTCTTCCGCGTCACAGCCCCTGGACAGGTCGCTCGATGGTTTAGTGAACCCAAGAAGCAGAGGCCCGACCGCTCTTGCATTGGCCAGCCTCTGGGTCAGTTTATATGAAATATTACCGGAATTCAGGTCAGGGAATATCAGGACATTAGCCTTTCCGGCAACATCGCTCCGGGCGCACTTTATCTTCGCCACTTCCGGCACTATGGCGCTGTCGACCTGAAACTCGCCATCCACCAGCAGTCCCGGCGATATCTCTCTCGCCTTAGCCACGGCTTCTTTTACCTTCTCCACCAGCGGGCCCTCGGCGCTTCCCTTGGACGAATAACTCAGGAATGCCACCCTGGGCGTAGTCCCGACAAGCTTTTTGAATAACTCAGCGGAGGACGCGGCTATGCCGGCCAGCTGCCTCGCGTTCGGCTCAGGATTGACGCCGCAATCCCCGTATATGAACACGCCCTTTTCGCCGTACGGCGAATTCGGCACTTCCATCAGGAACGCGCCCGACACAACGCCGATGTTCTTGTCGATCCTGAGCGTCCTTAACGACGCCCGTATGACATCCGGCGTGGTATGGCTCGCGCCGGCCACAAAACCGTCGGCCAGTTCCTTGCGCACCAGCATGCCTCCGAATGTCAGATAATCTTTCGTCATGATGGACTTCGCCTCTTCCGGCGTCATCCCTTTAGCTTTTCTTAATTCGTAATACTCCGAGGCTATGCCATCCGTATCTTTGTATGTTGCGGGGTCGATGATCTCCAGGTCTTTCGTATTTTTGCTCTTTATCCCGGATTTAAGGTCCTCTTTGCCGATCAATATTATCTTCGCTATTTTTTTATCTAAAATAATTTCCAGCGCGTCGAGCGTCCGCTTATCTTCGCTTTCCGGAAGGACGACCTTCTTCGAAGCCTTAGCGGATCTTAACCTGATCTCGTCGAGAAAACTCATCTTTCACCTCAAGTTCATCTTTTCTTTTAAAGCTTTTTCCACTTTTTTCGGAATAAAAGAGCCGACATTCGCTCCGAGGCCGGCGGCCTCTTTTATCAGCTTGCTCGATACATACGAATAATCCTCGTGCGGCATCATGAAGATCGTCTCGATATCGCTCGACAGCTTCCTGTTAGTCAGGGCCATCTGGAACTCATATTCGAAATCGGAGATCATCCTGAGTCCTCTTATCATCACGTTCGATCCCTGTTTCTTGACGTAATCCACGGCAAGCTCGCCGAAATCGTCGACCGTCACGTTCCTGATGACCTTAACGGCGTCCCTTATCATAGAGACGCGCTCTTCGACGCTGAACAGTGTGCCCTTGGATTTATTGTGCGCTACGGCGACTATGACTTTATCGAATATCTTCGAGGCTCTCCTGATAAGGTCTATATGGCCGTAGGTAACAGGGTCAAATGTGCCCGGGTATACAGCTATTTTGCATTTCTTCATGCTGCCTTTCTGAAAATTGTGACCGATGTGTCCCCGTATTGCCTCTCCTTATCGATAATAACGGTCTTAAGATCCGCGGCAAGCGCGTCCTTCTTAAACCGCTCTATCACCACTAAGGCAATGGGCGATAATATATCATAAGAATCTATATTTATCAAGCATTTTTTGGCCATACCCTTATAATACGGGGGATCTGCGAATATCAGGTCGAATTTCTCCTTCGTCTTGGCCAATCTGGGCATAACGCTGAGGGCATTTGCTCTAATAATATCATAATTAGATTCAGGTATAGTCAATGATCGGAGGTTCTCCCTTATCGTCTGGACGCACCTGAAATCGTCGTCAATGAAAGTCGCGTGGACAGCGCCCCTTGAGAGGGCTTCTATGCCAAATGCGCCGCTCCCGGCGAAGAGGTCGAGCGTGTTCTTGCCGCTGACGTCGCCCAGCATATTGAATATCGCCTGCCTGACCTTGTCTTGAGTCGGCCTGACCTCGACGCCCTTAGGCATCGAAATAAGCCTCGATCTGTATTCACCACCTATTATACGCATTCCTACCCTTACTACACCTCGTAGGTGTTCACCTACGAGGTGTAAACTTACATTTACCCCACGTTTATCAATTCCAGCTTATCCTTGAACCTGTCAGCCAGCGCCGCCTTAAGCTGTCTATGGCGCTCTTCTTTCAAACCCGGATCGGCCGCCACGAGGCCGAACGCCTCTTTTCTGGCCGCTTCCATTATATCAAAATCTTTCAGGATATTCCCGAACCTTATCTCCGGAAGCCCGTGCTGCCGCGTTCCGAAAAATTCGCCCGGCCCTCGTATATCGAGGTCGGCCTCGGCTATCTGGAACCCGTCGAGCGTTCCTTCCACAGCTTTCAGCCTCTGGCTCGCCTCTTCCGTCTTGGGATCGGCAAGCAATATGCAATACGATTCGTGTTCGCCCCTCCCGACCCTGCCGCGCAATTGATGCAGCTGGGCCAGCCCGAAGCGTTCCGCGTTCTCGATGAGCATCACAGACGCGTTCGGCACGTCGATACCCACCTCTATCACTATCGTCGAGACGAGGACCTTGATCTTCCATTTTTTGAAATCCTTCATCACAGATTCTTTTTCTTTCGAAGGCATCCTGCCGTGCAGCAGTCCTACTTCAAAATCACGGAACTCCTCGCTCTTCAACTTTTCGAACATGCTGACAGCGCCCTGCCGTCCATCCCATACCGCTTGCCCTTGAACCTGCGACCCGCGGCTCTCTTCGATAAGCGGACATATCACGTACGCCTGCCGCCCTTTTGAAAGCTCTTCTTTGATGAAGCCGTACACCTTAGAGCGCTTACTTTCCTCCACCCAATAAGTGGCTATCGGCTTCCTCCCCTTCGGCATCTCCCTTATTATCGATATATCCAGGTCCCCGTAAACGGTTAGCGCCAGCGTCCTCGGTATCGGAGTGGCTGTCATGATAAGTATATGCGGGCTGTAACCTTTTTGTTTAAGTATGGCTCTTTGCGTTACACCGAACTTATGCTGCTCGTCTATCACGGCTAACCCTAACTTTTTAAATTCCACAGACTCCTGTATCACGGCGTGAGTCCCGACCACAATGTCGATGTTGCCTTCCTTGATATCGGAATAGATCTCTCTCTTCGTCTTCGGGTCGGCTCCGCCCACAAGAAGCGCCACGTTCACGCCAAGCGGCATAAGAAACTCGCTCAAGCTTATAAAATGCTGCCGCGCCAAAACTTCCGTCGGCGCCATAATACACCCCTGGAATCCGTTCTGCACTGTGAGCGCCAGTCCGTATGCGGCCACTATGGTCTTGCCGCTGCCCACGTCACCTTCGAGAAGCCTGTTCATCGGCTTGCCGCTCGACATGTCGCGCTCGATATCGGCTACGGCCTTCTTCTGGGCCTGTGTCAGCTCGAACGGTAGGCTCCTCTTGAACGCATCGACGAGTTCGCCGCCTATCCTGTGGCTGGGCGCGTCCTCTTTCAGCTTCACATTCTTCTTCTTTACCGCCAGAGCAAGCTGCAGTAAAAAAAATTCCTCGAAGACTATCCGCCTGTAAGCCTTTTCGAGATTATCGAAGCTGGCAGGGAAATGTATATTATGTATCGCGAACTTGATGTCGACCAATTTCTCGCGGGCCTGCATATATGTGGGCAATTTCTCGGCGAGGAGTTTGCAATAATTCGTTACTGCCTGGAACAGCAGGCTGCGCAGATATCTCTGCGACAATCCCGAGGTCGAGGCATAGATGGGCGCTATCCTGCCGATGTGAATGGAATCGGTATCGTCGCCTTTCAACAGTTCATATTCCGGCTGAGTTATCTGCAGTTTGTCGTGCCGCTCGACCTTGCCGTACAGGACGACCTTCTGCCCTTTTCTCAGATAATCTTTCAGGTATGGCTGGTTGAACCATACGGCGTGGATAAAGCCTGTGCCGTCGGTCACGGCTACCCGGAATACCGGCATCCCGCTTTTTGCTATACGATTTGTAACGGTGAATACATCTCCGTGGATCGTCTGAGATTCGCCTATCTTCAAGTCTTTAATAGGAACGAATATTGACCTGTCCTCGTATCGAGCCGGCAAATAATACAGCAGGCCCTCAGCGTCCTCGATCCCCAATTTCGAAAGTTCGGCCGCTTTCTTCGGGCCCACGCCCTTGAAATACCTGACCGGCGACTTCAATGTATGGAAACTTGCTTTATTTTTCTCTTGCATGCGCCATTTACCTGTGTTATTATTTATCCTTCGAAGCCCTACTGCAGTCTAACTTCCTTAAGGGCGAAGAAGGACAAAACGGAGCTAAAAAATCATGTCAAAAGTATGCTATTCATGCGGCAAGAAGCCGGTAGCCGGCAGGACTATAGTCCGCCGGGGCCTGGCAAAGAAAAAAGGCGGCGTGGGCCAGAAGATAACCGGCATCACCGCGCGCCGTTTCCTGCCTAACCTTAAGAGCGTCCGCGCTATCATCGACGGCACTCCTCAAAGGGTCACCGTCTGCGTAAAGTGCCTCAAGGCCGGTAAGATCAAAAAGGCTATATAAATTTTTATTTAACCAGGTTAGAAACTACGGTCTCCGTCAGATCTAACCTGGTTAATTTTTTATCTGGCGCGCCTGGGCAGAATCGAACTGCCATACATGGCTTCGGAGGCCATTGCCTTATCCTTTAGGCCACAGGCGCATTTCGAATAAGTATACTCCCAAAGATATCAAACGTCAAAATCTATTATACCAGATAGCCGACTTTATGGTATATTTTATGCTATGTTAAAGGCGAGCGAACTCTTAAAAGAATGCGGCATCCTGCTCCTCATCGCCGCGGCAGTGACGGCCCTGTATGGCCATGCCCTCGGATTCGGCTTTGCTTATGACGACGACCCGCTTATCGAGACGAATCCCTACATAAAGGATCCGGGCTACATCGGCTCCTTCTTTTTAACGGACATGTGGCGTCTCTCCAGGTTCCCGGCTTCAGCCAATTACTACAGGCCCCTGGATATGCTCTCTTTCTATCTCGACCATGCCGCATGGGGCCTCAACGCCAGGATGTTCCATCTGACAAATATCCTGTTATTCATACTTACATCATTACTCGTCTATACCGTCATCAGAGCCGTTTCCGGCTCAAGGCTCGCGTCTATCCTTGGAACTGCCATATTCATCGTCCATCCTGTAAGCGGCATCGCCGCCTGCTGGATAAGCGGAAGGAACGAACCTCTCTTTCTTATATTCACGCTTGCATCCTTTCTGATGTTCCGGCAAGCCGATAATTCCAAAAGCTCATCCGGCCGCGTCTTTCTCTGCGCCGGCTCAGCGATGATGTTCGCCCTTGGCCTATTATCAAAAGAGGCGGCATTGTTCCTGTTGCCGCTTCTTGCATGGCATGACTATTGCTTTACCTGCGATTTCAGCGTTAAAAGAATATTAAAAAAACTGATAAACTATCTACCACTTTTCGTCGTCGCCGTCGTATACTTGTGGGCAAGATATGTGGCATTGGAAGGCGCTTCCGGTATCTACATACGCCATCCGAAGGAAATGCCGCTGGCGACATGCCTGGCCCTCACGCTGAAGAGCATCCCCTATTACATCAAATCCGCGCTCTTCCCTTTTCCGCTGGAATTCCAGGCGCTTAAGATCCCCGTCGTACCCTCGCCGGATCTTGCAGGCATCGCTGCAACTATCTGCCTGATATGTTTTCTTCTACATTACGGCTTCAGATACGGGCTTTCATTCAAAAAGGAAGTATTTTTTCTCGGCTGGGCAGCGATAACTTCAGCAAACGTCCTGTTTGTCGCCATATTAATGGGCCCGAGGTTTCTGCTATTCCCTCTTATAGGAATAGCAGGGTTTTCCGGCATCTTCGCGGCGGGGCGCAAGAAACTTATCATTTATGGCGTTACGCTGGCGCTTATCATATCAATGGCAGTCTCATCATATTGCAATACGCTGCATTGGAAAGATAATTCGACATTGCTGGAATTAATGGTAAAGAAATACCCGAAAGACCCGATCATTATTTACCAAATCGGATGCGCATATTCCCTGCGCAATGACCTGCCCTCGGCGATTGCTAAATACAAGGAAGCGCTAGATATCCAATGGGACGTAAAAGAGGCGCGGTTCAATCTCGCACACGCATATTTTAATCTTGGTAGGTTCGACGATGCGATCACCGAGTTCGAGGAACTCGCTAAGCACAATGGGCTCATGCCGCAGATCCACCAGGCGCTGGCCGTCATATATGAGAAAAAGGACCTATACGGAAAGGCGATAAAAGAAGTGCAGTATGAATTGAGCCTCGGGACTCCGGAATACGCGAAGATGCTTCTGTTCCTGTACCAGCTTTACGAAGAGAATGGGGAAAGTCCCAAAGCCTTGAGGATCAGGAAACTGCTGTTGAACTATTAGAATGCTATTCTAATCGACCAGGCGTTTTATCTCGTCGGAAACGCCGTCGGTCTTTTTAACAAATGCCACGCCCACATCGAAGGAACCGTCGTCATTGTCCTCTATGCGCGCTACCTTGCCTATCACTTTGTTGTTCACTATTAATGCGCGCTCCTCAACCTCTTCGCAGATCCGCGTAGTCCTGAAATCCAGGTCCAGCACCACTATGCTCGAGATGGCCGGATGATGCTTGCTGGTAAATAAAATGCCTGAAGCGCTCAGGTTCTTGGACATACCATTGAGCATATCGGAAGCTTCGGTCTTAGCGGGCGTTACTACCCTGTAAGTAACCGGCTTCTCGTGCCTGTATCTGAAAAATTCGCGCCTTTCCACTCCCGGGTATTCGGACATGTCAACTCCTCTTTTTTGTAGTTTTAGCTTCCGTTGAACTCTTCATCTATATTATATTCTTATGCCCCTAGTGTCAATCAATTTTGTTAATTATTCGCCTGAATTCTTTGTCCGCGGCTATCGTCCGCGCCGCTATGTGATTTGCCTCCGGCGTAAAATGGCCGTCGACGTCGAAGAAGAGCTTCTTCTCCTTATTTTTCAAGAATACCGGCAAAAGGTTTATGCTCGGAATATCGTTGTCGCGTGCGTATTTTTCCAGCATATCGAAAGCGTAATAATCGTCGTATACCCTGCCCTTCTCGAAGCCCCAGTAAACCCTGCCCTCGCCCCATTGATCCGGGCCGACGTGGATACCGTAGGGATAGATGACGAGGATCATCGGTATATTACGCTCGTCCAACAGCTCTTTTATCTTGCCCAGATATACTTTCACCCTTTCAAAATGCTTCTCGATATACGGCAGGCGGTCCCGCCCCCTGATCATCAGATATCCGTCATATTCGACAGGGTCCCGCGTCTTGAAATAGTCGTTCTCTTTAGCCACTATCAAAGCCTTGGCGCGCTTACCCGCCAACTTCGCCTTTATATACTCAGCAAGCCCCAGGATGCGTATCTTCTCTATGGTTCTTATCAGCTTATTATGGATATAGGAGCAAAGGCGTGAATGCGAACGCATGGCCAGCCACCAGTCGTATCTTCCGTTCACATATGACGGATCGCACCTGAGAATATTACCCGCCTTATCGTATATGAGCGACCGTTCGCCCCGCCAGACATCGGCAAGGTCCGAGAAATCGAAGAATAGCAACACGAGGTCGGGCTTGAATTCGAGATATTCGTCGCGAAGCCGCAGGTAATTCAATAGCGGAGAATAATTGCCGAACCCGGCGTTAATAACTTCCGCGCTTACATTCTCATCGCGCAGGTCTTGTTCAACAAGCGCGGGTATCGTCTCGTTATCATTGGAACCTACACCGAAAGTGAATGAGTCCCCGACGGCCATTATGCGCGTTGTGCCGGGCTCTTTATTGAACTCGATATCGCCCCCGCGGAAGCCGTAGTTATTGATATGGATGTTTACGTCGTATTCGCCGCGCCTTGATGAGATATTCCTGAATTGGCTGTTTGGATTAAAGACATGCGAATACTTCTTGTCGGCGTGTCCCATCGAATTCTTCAATCCGACGTTCCTATCGAAAAGGTCTCGTACCCTGAACGCGACCTCCGCGATGACCGCGACCGTCACGACCGTCAGCAAAACCATGATAAGCGTAAATAAAGCTTTCTTCATATCGCGCTATTATATCACCTGGCCGGATTTTGGGGTAAAAAAACTTGCCAAAAGTTAAGTAATAGTGTATATTTATACCAGATAATAACTAAAAAGGATTATTATATGGTAATAAAACATACTATTTTATCTAGAAAAGACTCACATCTGCTTGAAAATGCCATATTAAAATATGGCCGCATAGTTTCGTTTACCCAGTTATACGAGATATTAAAGAATGACTACTCTCTTGCCGAGGCAAGAAACCGCATAGCTATGCTGGCAAACCTAGGTTGGCTTATAAGGATTAAGAAGGGGTTTTATACAATAGTAACAGATATCGGGTCTCTTTCCACGGAAGGCGTCTCTTATTACGCTATTTCTCATGCTTTGAACATGGATTCATATATATCTTTCGAAAACGCCCTACAGTATCACGGCCTATTCGATCAGATGCTGTCAGGTATAGGCGCTGTAACATTCATGCGTGCCAGAGTCTATAAGGTCAAAGATGAGGAAATCAGATTCTTCCATATTAAAAAAGATCTATATTTTGGGTTTTCCGAAGAGCGTTCGGATATAGGGCTGGTAAATATAGCGTCTAAGGAGAAAGCTCTTTTGGATATTCTATATTTTAGGTCAAATGCTTACTACGCGAGCCTTGTCTGGGAGAAGCTTAGAGAGAATAAAGATGCTATGAACATGGAGCTTCTAAAAGAATATGCGGCTAAATTTACGCTTGACGTGATCAGGCAGATCGGTTTTTTCCTGGATCATTTGAATATTGATGCCAATGGTTTACGAAATCTCGTAAAAAACAAAGGCGGGTACAGTAAAATGACGGAAAACTCTAAGACGTTTGATTCGAAATGGAGGCTGTATTTTGAAGATAGCATTATTAAATAAATCCGACTTGAGTATTCTAAACAAATCATCGCTTAAATACAAACTCGCCGATGCCGAAAAAGATTACCTGCTGGCAATAGTCTCAAAGATGATCTACGATTCGCCGTTACAGAATAAGCTTGTCTTTAAGGGTGGTACCGCCATCCATCATTGTTATCTTGATCAAACGCGGCTCTCGGAAGATCTTGACTTCACATCTTTAGACAATGCCATAACCTTAGAAGAGGTAAAATCGGTCATTGGATCGCAGGATTTCCTGGAGGTAAAGGAAGAGAATGTTTCCAGGGCGACGATCAAGATAGGCCGTCTTAAATATACCGGTCCTTTGGGGTTAGCCAATTCTTTAAAAGTTGAGATAGATTTTTATCAGAATGTTGTTCTTCCGGCAAAAGCTACTATCTATAAAAACGCATGGAAAATTAATACAATAGTAAATGCGATGGATGTAAGGGAGGTTTGCGCTGAGAAGATTCGCGCGGCAAGCGAGCGTGCCCGCTATAGGGATTTTTACGATCTTGTGCTTTTATTTGAAAGGTTTAGATTTGACGTTGCTGAAATAAAAGATCTCATCACCCGCAAAGAGATAAGAAGCGATATAACAAGTGAGTCGATGCTCAAAAATTGGAGTGTTGCTGAGCTTGAAAAAAAGGAAGAAATAGGACGTATTTACTACGCTAAGGAGATATTCGAAAAAGAGGTTGTGGCCCTAATCAAACGACTCAATGTTAATATAAAAAAATGAATTTATTACGGCACTTCCTTCCGCGGAAGGAGGCTGAATTATTTAAAAAAATTACTGATGAGACGCTTTATGAACTACCCCTATTTTCATTCATATCTAGTCAACTTGCTGAGCTGTTAAAAACATGGCCTTTTCTAAAGCGGTAAAAAAATCCTGGTAAGTTGCTGCATCATCTACGGATTTAATGCCGTATTGAGCATTCGCCCTTACAAGCAACTGTTTATCTCCTCTAGGGCGTACGGTTACAGTCATCGTGACAGATGCTTGCTTAACAAATTTAGTGCCGGTAACAGACCCAAGCGTCATATCGGCTTTATCAATTACAAATTCCAGATCCTGCATCGTGCTTATTACCGTTTGCATCATTTTTTTCTTGTCGATTGTATCAAAAGCCCTTGTTTGCATGCTCCTTAATTTAACTGCACTTGCATCACTTTCAAAGGCTTTAGTTGCTGTTGTTGCGCAGCCTGACACCATAACAGCCATCGCCAGAATAACAAAAAGACTGCAGTACCTTATTAGTTTCTTCATATTTGCTCTGCCTCCAAAAATATCGCCTTTGACAAACTATCGTAAAATTTCTGATATATAGTTGGTTCCTTAACTGTTTCTATCTTACTGATCAGATTAGCCATATTCCACACAATCCTTTGGAACGTGACTCGAACGACTGTCTTGTTTCCATCTAAAGCTGGCTGGGTAATTACTGACGCTTTCACCATCTGCTCCTTATCGCATCGTGAAACGGCATTGGTATAACAGGGAGCACCTATTAAAGCAGCGGCAATACCTAATGTGTCGGCCATTACTGCAGCAGCAATTTGACCGCCGCTTGTTGCGTCTGCCCTCTTAGAGGCAGCTACAAATCCTAACTCTGTCTCGCTATTATCCAGAGTAAACCCCAGATCTTGCAAAACCCCAGCGACAGAAGTAACTATTTTTTCCTGGTCTTTTGTCTCGTACTGCCTCATTTGTAACTGTCTATCTTTAAGAGACTGCTCTGATGGTTTAAGAAAACCCTTTGGCATGGTAGCGCAACCAAATATACCTAAGCATAAAAATATCACCAAAAATATCTTCGGCCCATTACTTGGTTTTTTCATATTATTCTCCTAAAAACTGGAAGAATGATAGGCAAAATCGCGAACTTTTTTGTCTGCGTCAAATTTAATGACTATTGTAAGTGTTCTCTGTGAAGTAGAGCTTGCCCCTGAATTCGGATGGACAGACCCGATTATCAGCCATGCGCCGCCCGATTCATTTGAATAAACTACGTCCGTGGCAATCTTGTCATAAACCCAATTTTCCAATCTGTTTTCATCGGTTGTAACTATATTAGGCGATCCAAGTACTTCGACAACTTGAGCAGATGACATCCCAATACGTATTTGACTCTGAACTTTTCCCACTGTAACCCTGTCCAATTGATCTGCTTTATTGACTTGCTTAGCATGATAATAAGCGGACGAACATCCGGACAACAAAAGAACGCATAGCGCTGCACAAAAATATCTAATAATCATTCCCATCTCCTTTCTAAGCATCACTCTCAAATATTCTATGCATAAAAAAACAACCCTTTCATGGGTAGACGGTTAAAAATATCTATCTGACCATCTCCATATTCACTACTCCTTTGTAGCTTCTGATTATAAACGTATATCAATAATAGCTTTGTGTCAATAAAAATTAGATAGTAAGCTAAGTTCTGCCGGTCTTTATTGAATGTTTAAAGCATATCATACATTTCTAAATATGTCAAATTATTTTTCATATTTTATCAATATAGTCTATCTTGCACAATCCCATCCGCACCTTTATGGACCATCCCCGCCATCCTGTTCATTTAACGCCGGATGGTCCAGAAATCGCCTCCGAGGGTTTCCAGATATTTAAACGGCATCGTAAAATATCCGCTCATGCCCCATGTCTTGCCCCAGGAATTGCGTACAATGAACCTTTTGGCCTTCTGGTCGTATCCCGCGGCCATGACAGCATGGCCGCCTATTTCAACCTCATCGTCACCCGGCATGTTGACTATACCGGTGCGCTTTACCTTGGAAGATTCGAAGCTTTCATATACGGCAAAACCGAATACGAACGGGTAGCCTTCGGTAAGGCATATCAGCATCTCTTGTATGGTGTGGAGACGGTGGTAGGATTGGATAAGGTGTTTTTTAGCCTCAATATAGCAGTCCTTAGAGGGCTTTTGGGCGAATTTTGATATCTTATACGGCCAGGTCACTTCATGGCAGGCACCTTCATTCTTCAATGTCTTTATGCCGTCTCTCAGGGAGGCGCCTGAATCATAATCAACCGTATCCATCAGCACTCTCTCATTATAATAGATAAAGAGCCGGCTGACATCCGTATAAACATCATCTATCTTCTTATCGAGAAATTCGAGGTTCCCGGCTAGGGCCTGGGCTGTACAGCTTCCCAAATCACCCTGACGCTCTATTTCGGGACACCTCTCCCTTAGGTCTACCTTATTCTGGAGCCTGATAACAGGTTTTATCGCCCTATAGAGGTAATCCCTCTGATCCGGTATATCCGGCACCCAACCGTAGTTTTTTGAATCGCGTATCATGTTTTTCTAACGTTCATGGTTTTCTTATTATGTGGAATATGGGGTCGATAAATTATAAAAAATAGGAATTCGATATGGTCGGTCATAATTATTATAGGGGTTTTAATAGGCTGGGATGATGTTTTTTGATAAACTCCAGCACTATATTCAGGAAGTCTTCCGCCTCTCCGATCAATTCGTCGGTTTCTGATTCCGATATCTCTCCTGTACGCCTGTAATCAGTTATATTTCTTTTAGATCTGCAGGAATCGAAATAATCCGCAATATCGTTATAATTTTCACCCATTATAAACTTAAGAGACTTGAATACGGTATAATGATGTCCCCACCCTGTCGGCATATATCCCCTACAGTATATAATAGCGGTAGCCATTTGCAGAACCGCGTTATATGCTATAGCAAATCTTCTGTCGACGGATATGGTTTTGACTTTTGCGTCTTTGATGTCACGCCGGACAAGATCGAGAAGATTTTCAATCTCCTCTTTTGACGTCTTATGGGGTTTTAAGCTGCCCTGAGCTAATAAATCTTTTAAGCTCATTTTCGCTCCCTATGATAAATATCTTTTTCTTTTTTAATACCGTACTTAAAAAATGGTCTTTCTCTTTTACTTTATTTCTAAATTCGGCCGTTTTAAATACGGCGTAATTTATTTCACGCGATAATTCCATCTTCGACTTGGAAAGTATCTTTGAAAGCTCCCTGGATAAAACATTACCGATGACCATTAAATCTATATCACTCAAGGGCCCTTCCTTGCCTTCTGCATATGAGCCATAGATAAAAGCGAATATGACTTTTTTTGACCTGTCAAGTTCGGCTTTTAAGACCTGCGCTATTCCGGCTGTTTTAAAGATAATGCCTTTTAACTCTCCATATATAGGACAGGCGCTATCGATACTGTAATAGATGCGGTTACCTGTAACGCTCTTCTTTATTAACCCTATCTTTTCAAGTTTTTCTACCTCTCTCTGGACAGCCCTGATCGGCTGCTTAGATCTCAAGGAAATCTGCCGCTGGTAAAACTTATCCCGCGGATTAAAGATAAATAACTTTAGTATTTCAACGCGGGCTCTTGATGAAAAAAGTTCATCTAACATAACGTCCTCCTGTATACATTATGTAGTCGATTATATACATTTTGTAGTCAACTGTCAAGAGCAACTGGATGCATGGCACCAGTTATTCTATTCTGATTTCAGAGCAACAACTATATATTGTTCGGTGAGAACGTCCGCAAATTTATTCTGGAAGATCTGATTTATTTTCTTTTTAACATTTGAAGCGCTTAGTATACGTTCTATTCTTATTATGTTAAAACCTGCGCTTTTAAACATTTCTTGTATACTTTTGATGGTAAAAAATCTAAGATGTGTTCTGTCCAATATGCCAGCGGCACTATAATTCCATTCTTTCTTCTTGAGCATCTTTATTATTCTATAATGCGCAATGTTGGGCCAAGCTGTATATATTCAGACCTTTTTAGACGCAAAGTTAATTAACAGCAACAATAGCCCATGAGTGTGTATTGTGCAATAAAGCAGTATTAATTTCTAAACCTAATACATTAATAAAACCGGATGGCAATCCTTTTTTAAGCTCTGGATTTATTCCTTTAGGGATAACCATTTCATTAAAATTAATATCCTGCGTAACAATTATACCAACTTTGTTGGCTAACAGTCGCTTATTCCATAATTCTTTTTTATTAGAGTAAGGGACGAGCGCATTTTCAAAAACACAAAACTTATTAAAATTATTCGCTAAGAGTGTTTGAATTTCTTCATAAGAAAAACCGTGATTATCCAACATTTCCGTATTAGGTGTCCCAATTATGATAATGCCGCCTTCCTTTGTAACCCTCTTCAATTCTTTTATTGCACTGTCTTCTTTATGATATTCTTTAATGTGTTCTAAGACTTCGCTGCATATGACGACATCAAAAGAATGATTTAGATATTCTTTTAAATTTGTTATACCTTGAATACTAAATTCCGCAATATTACCATACCGTGCTTGTGCAAATTCTATGCTTGGTTTTGACATGTCAGCCCCATAAGCACGTGCAGCAAATCCTTCCTCTTTCAGGATCTGGCATCCATAGCCAGCCCCGCATCCGATATCAGCCACAACTTTATTTTTTACAAACTGTGCCGCAAACTTATAAAATTTATAGTGATTAATAAAATTTTTAATATCATCCGGCGTTGCTTTTTTACGTTTACCATATTTATTAAAATTTATTCCATCGGGATATACCCTGATATAATCTTCGTAATAATAAGTTTGTTTCTTTTGGCTTATATAATGTAAAATGAAATCCCGTAGTCTATTTATAAATTTCTTGATTTTCAAAATAATCCTCTCTCACCATAACTTTCTTGGTCTTGCCAATCATATTTTTCATTGAACAAAAAACAGCCTGCTTGCGCTGGCAAATCAATACTATCTTGGGAATTACGTCTTGATAATATAATTTAGCACCATGTACGGTTGCAAATTGTTATGTGCGCCATTATCACCAGCGTTATTAACATAAAGCGTTGTCCAGCTACCGTTGCTATTTTCTACAATACTACTCCATCCTGGATTACCACCTCTTTGAGTAGCGCTCCAGCTATGATTATGTGCGGGCATTTCGTTTATTGTTAACTTATGCTCTTTTTCACCGCCCTTTTGCCCTAATGCCATAAATTCCATTTCAGTCGATTTTTGCACAACAACACGACCTCGCATATCCGGCAAATTGAAAGTTGTAACGCCATCCCCAACCCCATAAGTCGTACCTATTATAGCAAATAAATTCGCATAAGTGGATCTCGATATCGCGCTGCCATCACACAATAGCCAACCATTTGGCGAAGTATCTCTAGCCCATATCATTATAACACCTGTTGGCACACCATTGTCGGCAAATTCAGATTTATATGCATATGGCGTTGAGGCAAGCTTTGTTCGCGGGCTCATCTCTCCATCCGTGTTTATCTCGATCGATATCCAGTAGGACTCGTCAAAAGCCAGGCTTAGCGGCGCGACACTTCCCAACTGGACCTGTAATACACCGTTTGAAATAGTGATATTCGGCTGTGTCTCGGTCCATTTGGCAGTTCCGCCTGTTCCGGCATTATATATCCTGAATGTCAGGTTATATGTGCCATTTAAAGGAGCACCTGTCTTGTCGGTTGCTTTACCCTGAAAGCTCATTAGATGCGGAATCTCCGCAGAGGCAACCAGCGTCAAAGTCAAAGCAATAGCCATGAAAAGTATTAATATGATCGTCAGTTTGGTTTTCATATCGGTCCTCCTTTGTTTATTGTTTTGTATCTCATAGGGTGGCACCTGCACCGTTATTAATCAATGCTAATCATTTTCATGAAACCGTTGACTCATTTCGATAAAATTCTTAAAGTGTCTACTATTATTATCTTTATTGACTTACGTAAAGTGTATTATTATTTTTTTATTATCGACACTATTATAATTCCTAAACCTATAAGAAAACTGATTGAGCCAGCCAATAATAAGAATAAAAAGTAAAATCCTGCCTCTCCAGCTACTGGCGGACTTCTTATTATTAAAGTAGGCTCGACATTTTCATATCGAGCATCACCTTCCAATATATCTATGATAATAACATAATTTTGCGAAAAAGCTCGGCTATAGCTAGCTATGATTAAGCTAACATCTTCAGATGAATATTCTTTTACTAAAAAACTACTTCTACTAATTACCTCGTTATATAGCATTCTGCCATTTGACGATTTCACTAAAACTCTTATTTTTCCATCGATAATATTTGGTTTTGTCGTATTTAAATCAATTCCTGGCAGTAGAGTTTTTTTAAATTGCAGCAGAACTTCCTTTTCGGGACCATGCTTATCAACAAAATTAAAAGTGTAATTTGTACCCGTTTTTGAAATATCTATATTTTTAACAAATATTGTATTTTCAAATTTAATTATAAATGTCATTTGCAACAGAGTTCCTGATACTATTATTATCCCTAAAAGACAGAATATAATTCCTAATAATACACTTTGTTTACGCATATTTTCTAACTCCCCAGCATATCCGCTACCCAATCATAACATTCATAGTGTTTGCCATCATTTAAAGCATGGAAATCGTATTTTGGCGGGTTTTGACTAGACTTCATTATGTTGTTAAATACCCTCTGAATAAAAACCGGGTCTTTACTAACAGTTAATGTAAATGCATATCTTTCATTCGGACGAACAACTCCATTAACAGGTTTACCTAAGAACATACTAATATCATTGCTATTCTCAGGATTAAACCCGGCCGATATATTATAATCATCTGTTCCGGTTATCTGAAGCCCAGCGTGCGTAACATATGTATATTTGCCAGCAACTCTAATTCCAGAAAACCCTATCGAAAGGCGAGGGCCTTCTCCTGTAACATGATTACCTACTTTAGAACCTGCCGCATACGCGTTTGAAACCATCCCGTTTATTACAGCCGCACCTCCTCCAACAACACCAGACGCAAGTACAGAGCCCCAGGCGCTTATTCCAGCATTACTTACTGCCACTGCGGCTGATGTAGAAGCCATAGATGTTCCCATTGACAGTGCAATATCCGCTGGTATTATTAAACCTGCCGTAGTACCGCCTGCAGCCGCGCCTCCACTTGCTCCTCCTTCTGCCCCTGCCGCCGCAGACATTTGGCCCATCACGCCGCCTGTAATGCCCCCCACTATCGTACCTATAAGCATCCCCCTGCCTATATCGCCCCCTGTAGCGGCGGCTCCTGCGGCACCTGCTATAGCTCCGGAGATTTCACCCCACAAAACAGGGGCGAGCGCTCCACCTGTAAATATCGCAGCCACCGCAGTTACGGCAATAATCGCAATTGACGCTATTATAGCCCCTACGCCGCTTGTCAGCCAATTCCAGAAACTGCTCCACCAACTTAACCCCGTCGGATCTATGTAATTAACCGGGTTATTCCTGCAGTAGCTGTATCGATTCAGATCCTGCGGGTCGAAGGGATGCGCTATTGTGGGATCTGCAGTAATGAAACGGCCCAGTTCGGGGTCGTAATACCTTGCCCCGAAATATAAAAGAGCGGATGAATCGTCATATATCTTACCAGTGAAACGCTTATCTGTCGAATAGTTTCCGGTGGAGCGGGAGACCTCGCCGAAGGGCGAATATTCTAGTATCTGGACGATAGCGCCTGTTCCGTCAGTAATGACGTTACTCGAACCTATGTGGTCTTGATGGTAGTAATAGACCTCGTAGGAGTGGTTACTTTGACCGGTCACACCTACGAGGTCTTCGATGGAACAGACCCTCGTCGAACCCATAAAGATGTGCTTTGTGGTCTTGTCCCCCTCGACTTCGTAGGAAGAGCCGATGTAATGCGTAGAAAAATTGGGACAGTCCCCACCTGACGAGACCCCTCCTTGGGGGACAGTCCCTATTTTTCTCATCACCCTGCCGCCGTCTCCATCGTAACTATAAACAGTTTCGATACGCGGCAGAGGCACAGACCATGTCTGACTGTTTGCGACATGCACCCAGTATGCCTTGCCCTTCTCGAGCGCCGCCGGGCCATAGGCATAATCCGCGCCGTTATATCCGGCTACCGAGTCGTAAGTAACTCCCCGCAGCGCGAGTGAAGTCTCTATCTGGGAATCCGTAGGCGCGGCTACAAGATTCCAGCCTTCTTTAAGCGAATATTGTACACCGTTTAGCGGATAGTTGCCTGAAAGGCTGATGCTGCACCCTTCATTGCAATATATGAGATAGCCCCTGCCGTATTCGAACTTATCGAATTGGTCGAACCTCGCGTCGCCGACATAGTGCAGCCACTTATCCGCGGCTGTATCATAAGTGGAGACCTGCTCGTATTTACCGGTGATGGACGAGAGGATCTGGGCGATACTGCCGCCGGTATTCGGGATGTATCCGGGCAGGCTGAAGAAATTCCAGCCCTCATTAAGATCGACAGATATGTTGAATGTCCCTCCACCCTTTTCTGACATGACTTTCTGCAGCCTGTTCTCGACGTCATA